>NZ_DDOI01000140.1:15019-36093 GCF_002341575.1 Marinobacter sp. UBA2498
TGAGATCGGCCTGACCATTTCCCATAGCCAGTACCATAAACACGGCGCCTACCTGTTGCGCTACTCGGATCTGCCCGGCTTCACCCAGCAGTTCCAGCGCGACCTGGCAACTCTCGTGCGCGGCCACCGGAGAAAATTCGCCTCGGCAATCTTCGAGGGCCTGGACCCGGAAGACATTGCCAGGCTGCGTTACCTCTGCGTGCTGGTGCGCCTGGCGGTTCTGATTCAACACCCACGCAACATGGAGCCGCCTCCGGCCTTCACCCTGACGGCACACAAGGACAAGTTGGTGCTGGAGTTTCCGTCAGGTTGGCTGGATGACAGGCCACTGACCCTGGCCGACCTGGAAAACGAACGGGACTATCTCGCCAAACAGGACTTTGTTCTGGAACTGAACGGCGGCTGAGCGCGCTCAGCCAGCCAACTCGGCCTCCAGGGACTCCACCTCTTCGCTGACTTCAAGCCACTGCGCCTCCACCTCTTCCAGGCGGGCGGTTGCGGTGGCCTGCTCCCCCAACAACTCTTTCAGACGGGTCTTGCCGCTGTCGTCGTAAAGGTCGGGTTCGGATAGCTGCTCTTCCAGAGCTGACAGCTTCTGCTGAAGCTGGTCCATTTCCTTTTCCAGCGCACTCTGTTTTTTACGGTAGGGGCTGAGTTTCTGGCGAAGAGCCGCCTCTGCCCGCTTGCGCGCCTTCCGATCTTCGGCACTCTCGCCCACCGCCTCAGCGGCCTCGGGCACCCCCTCCTGGCCGACCGGCACTCTCCTAGGTGCCTCGGTTTCGTCTTTCCGGCGGTCCGCCAGCCAACGCTCATAGTCTTCCAGATCGCCCTGGTACTCCGTTACCCGACCATCATTGACCAGCCAGAACTCGTCCACGGTGTTCCTTAGCAAGTGCCGGTCGTGAGAAACCACCACAATAGCGCCTTCAAAGTTCTGCAGCGCCATGGTCAGAGCCTGGCGCATTTCCAGATCCAGGTGGTTCGTGGGCTCGTCCAGCAGGAGCAGGTTGGGTCTCTGCCATGCGATCACGGCCAGCGCCACGCGGGCCTTTTCGCCACCGGAAAACGACCGGATGGCACTCAGGGCTTCATCGCCATGAAAATCAAAGCCACCAAGGAAATTCCGTATACTCTGCTCTGACGCCTTCGGGGAAAGCCGCTGAAGATGCAGGAAAGGGCTGGCATCCAGATCCAGGGACTCCAGCTGATGCTGGGCAAAGTAGCCGATGGCCAGATGCTCGCCACAGGTACGATCACCAGACATCAACGTGCCCTCACCCCGGAGTGCATCCATCAAGGTAGACTTGCCCGCACCATTGGGACCCAGCAGCCCGACCCTGCTGCCCGGCAACAGGGTCAGGTTAATGCTGTTGAGGATTGCAGTACTGCCGTGCCCGGCCTTGCCATTGCGTATCGACAACAGCGGATTGGAAACCTTCTCGGCCACCGGAAACTCGAAGCTGAACGGCGAATCGATATGGGCCGGGGCAATGCGCTCCATCCGCTCCAGAGCCTTGACGCGGCTCTGGGCCTGACGGGCCTTCGTGGCCTTGGCCTTGAACCGATCGATGAACCGCTGGATTTCGGCGATCCTGGCCTGCTGGCGTTCAAAACCGGCCTGCTGCTGGGCCAGACGCTCACTGCGCTGGCCCTCAAAGGCTGAGTAATTACCCGTATACAGTTCCAGGTTACGGCGATCGAAATGCACGACATGGGTAGCGACCCGATCCATGAAATCGCGGTCGTGGGAGATAAACAGCAGGGTACCGGGATAGCGCCGCAGCCAATTCTCGAGCCACAGACAGGCATCCAGATCCAGGTGGTTAGTGGGCTCGTCCAGAAGCAGCAGATCGGACGGTCGCATCAGGGCCTGGGCCAGGTTCAGGCGGATTCGCCAACCACCGGAAAACGCCGATACCGGCCGGTTCGCGTCCTCGTCCGAGAATCCCAGCCCGCGCAGCAAGGCCTCGGCCCGGCGGCCGGCGGACCAGGCCTCGTGCACATCCAGCTCACCGTGTATGCGGGCAATGGCATGATCGTCACCTGCGGCCTCGGCCCTGGCAAGTTCACCTTCCAGGCGGCGCAAATCCAGGTCGCCATCTAGAACAAAATCCCTCGCGCTGCGCTCGGTGGCTTCGACCTCCTGCGCCATGTGGGCAATCCGGCAACCACCCGGCAGAGAGACCGCGCCCTGCTCTGGCGCCAACTGGCCCAGCAAGAGCTGGAAAAGACTGGACTTGCCGGCACCATTGGCACCGACGATCGCGACACGCTGGCCGGGTTGCACCGTCAGGCTGACGGATTCTAGCAACCAGACGCCGCCCCGTTGTAAACTGAGATCGGTTATCGTTAACATGCTTTCATTTTATCAACGTAAAGTGTTCAGGGAAGGCACAGCGCCTATGTCGGTCCGCTCGGCGACCACCCCGGATTTTTCGACACCGCCGCTGGAACTTCCGGCAGATCTGGAACCGGACAACCCGCTCTGGCGTTTTGCCCTGGCGTTCTGGAAACGTCCGGATGTCCAGAACAGCTGCCTGGCGCTTCAGAATCAGGGCTGGAGCGTAACGCGGATTCTCGGTGCGGCCTGGCTTGCACTCTCTGGCAGGGTCTTCGCCGGGGTCGAGGACGCTACGGTAACAGAGTGGCGCGACCGTGTAACCGTTGCCCTCCGGAGCGCGCGGAAATCGCTGCCCGGCAGCGCCGACAACTGTCAGAAGCTTCGCACCGGCATCGCCGGCCTGGAGCTTGAAGCCGAACAGATTGAACTGGCCCTGAGCTGGCGAACGCTAATGACCATTAACCCGGAACACGCAGACATGCAGGGACGCGACGCACTGATCATCAACAATCTGTTTGCGGCAGCACCGACCTTACCCGTTGAGGACGATGCAAGGCCCTTGCTGAATACACTGGCCGATACTCTGGCCCACTTTCCCAAGGGAGACCATCAGCCATGATGATGAAATGGCTCATACGGCTCTCGTTCCCGGCTCTCGGGTTATTGCTGTTGCTGATTTTCTTCGGTCTGAACGACCCGGAGCAGGTCTCCGAACCTGTGGCAGAGCACGAGCAGCCCGAGATTCCCGCGTTTGAAGGACTGGTCCCGTCCCCGATTCCCACCGAGGGCCCCGAAATCGTGTTCAAATGGCAGGATACCGACGGCAACTGGCACTACGCTGACCAGCCGCCCGAACAGGGCCGCTGGAACACCCTCGCTATCGAGCGACGTGACAAGGTCTTCCCCCGGATTCAGCCGCAGGAGCCGGAAACAGACTGGCAATCTCCCTACAGCGCACCTTTCTCCCTGGGTCCCTCAGCTGCCGGTACCAACGGCAGCTGAGCTGACACGTCCGGTTTCTTAACACATGTTCAGTGGCATCTGATGCCGGAACCCGTTACCTTCTGCGTTCTGACAAACACAACGCGGGGCCCTGCCCCAAGCACCGACGTTAAAGGATAATGCAATGAAGAAAACGCTCCTTGCACTGGCAGTGACCGGCCTCGTGGCCGGCTGTTCCACACCCCCCGAAGCCCCGGAACAACCGAAACTGGATTCCACCGATCAGAAGGTGAGCTATGGCATGGGCCTGGTTCTCGGTGAGCGCATGGGTAACGACCTGCCGAATCTGCAGATGGACCAGTTCCTCCAGGGCATCCAGCACGGCCACGCCGGCGATGAAGAAGCCAAGCGCATGAGCCGCGAGGAAATCCAGCAGGCTCTGATGACCTACCAGCAGCAGCTGCAGGAAGAGCAGGGCAAGCAGATGGAAGAATTGGCCCAGAAGAACCTGGATGCCGGCGAAGCCTTCCTTGCCGAGAACGCAGAGCGTGAAGGTGTGGAAACCACTGAATCCGGCCTGCAATACGAAGTACTTGAGCAGGGTGACGGCGAAAAGCCGGCAGCAACAGACACCGTTCAGGTGCATTACACCGGTGAACTGCTGTCCGGTGAAGTATTTGACAGCTCCCGCGAGCGCGGTGAGCCGGTTACCTTCGCCCTGAACCAGGTGATTCCCGGCTGGACCGAGGGCCTGCAGCTGATGAGCGAGGGTGCCCGTTACAAGCTCTACATTCCGTCCGATCTGGCCTACGGCCCCGGCGGCAACAGGGCGATCGGCCCCAACGAGACCCTCGTGTTTGATGTCGAGCTACTCGAGATCAACCCTGGCTCCGGAGACTAAGCGCCAGAACAGGCAGCTGTCAGTTCTGAGGCTGCCACACGAAAAAGCCCCAGCCGGCGATGCCGGACTGGGGCTTTTTTTGATTCAGGGATTTCTCAGGCAGAGGCTACTTTGCCGGCATGGGCATTGTGCAGATGCTCGATCAGGAAATCCTCCATCTCGAACCGGGTCTCCAGAGTTTCACCCAGCTTCGACAATTCACCGAACAGTTCTTTGACATCCTCTTCGGACAAATCCCGGCCATCCAGCCGGTCATTGAAGTTAAGGGCAACCTCGGTGGTTTGCTCAATACGGGGATAAACCTTGGCAGCCAGCTCCAACCCGCCATCGTTAAATTCCCGGGCCTCTCGCACCAACTGCTCGTAGATCTCGAAATGACCGGTAGACACGTAGTCCACCAGAACTTCACACAGGCGCACGAATTTTTCTCTCAATGCTTCGGTCTGCGAGAAGTCGCTTTCTCCGGACAGGTCGCAGTAATGCACCAGAAGCTCCTGACGCTCCTTGAGCCAGCGATCAATCAGCTCGCTGACGCCGCCCCAGCGCTCCCTGGCATTTCGGCAATTTTCCAACATGACGCCTGTTCTCCGCTTGTCTTGACTACTTCTGTTTCGGTTTTGATTTTTATTAGGTTTGGATCAAGTTACCCCATGGCTGCGGTTCCCCGCAACCGTTTCAGCCTCGAATCCATTCCCGGGGTTTTTGCCGGCGAAACATCAAAACCAGACCGGTGATGACAAGCAGCGAGAAAAAGACAGCAGTCCAGCCGGGAATGCTCAAACCCAGGAACCGCCAGACCACTTCAGCGCAGTCCCCGGTGCCCTGGAGCGCGGTAGACAGAACCTCGAACCACGGCAGAACGTCCAGCATGTAGTCCACCGAAGGCCCGCATGCCGGCACCTGGTCCGCCGGCAGGCTCTGCAGCCACAACTGCCGCCCGGCGACACCCAGCCCTGCTCCAGCGGTCAGCACCAGCAGGAACCCATAGATCCGAACGCCGAATCCGGTGGGGCCATGGAGAAAGGCCAGGAAACTGACCAGACCGGCACCCATGAAACCGAAGCGCTGTAACCAGCAAAGCGGGCAGGGCTCGAGCCCCATCACATGCTCCATATAAAAAGCCACACCAAGGAGTGCGGCACATACAAGGAAAATAAGCCCGAAAACCCATCTGCTGGTCAAAAGAACACCTCGAATCGTGAATTGAAACTGCAAGCGGCCACAGGGCCTGCTATTCTCGTCACTTAACCCTAAACCACGATCAACTTCAAGCCTATGACACGCCAGCCAAAATCTGTTCTGACGCTTCTTTTTCTGTTGTTTGCAACGATCTCTTTGCCGGCCGTTTCCCAGGAAGAGGAAAATGCCGACGAGGACGTGGCTGAAGAAGAAAACAGCTTTACCGACTACATCAGCATGGATCCACCGTTCGTGACCCACGTGGGTACGCCCGGCAACAAGCCAACCTATCTGAAAGCCGCGGTCAGTCTGCGGGCAAACAGCGCGAGCGCACGGCCTGCCGTGGATGCTCACATGCCCCGATTGCGACACGAACTGGTCATGCTGTTTGGTGAGCAAACGGATACCGATCGCCTCACCTCAATGGAGGGCCAGGAGGCGCTGCGCGAAGAAGCCAAACAGCGAATCAATGCGGTACTGGAAGAGCAGCAGACCGGCGAAAGCATAGCCGGCGTGCTGTTTACGGAGTTTGTCGTGCAGAAGTGAAGCTGGAACCGGCCAGTGGTTCAGGCGATCCGCGAGAACAGATCATCTGACTGGTCGCGGTCATCACGGGCCACCTGATCGGCATCATCCCAACCGGCTTCCCAGGCCGCAATAACGACGTCACCACGATAGGGGCAGCGGGATTTGTCCATGCCCATGTTGGCCGCCATATAGCCCTGTCGGTAAGCCTTGTTCAGGGCTTCCACGTCCCAGCCGAGTTTGATATCCCTTGCCATCGCAATCCCCTCCCGATCCTGATGTTACAAAAATTAACAGCCGGACCGGAGGGAGACAAATCTTTGTTCAGTTTCTGTGCGTCAGGTCCGCAGACTCCTGCGACGCCTCCCGAACCCAACGTTCAAGAGCGCAGGTACTGTTCCAGAAACTCGCTGAACGACAGGGTATCGGCGCTTTCCATGTCGGCCTGCTCGGTCAGGGATTCTGACGTCATAGCCTCAAACGCGCGGCGCACATCATCACCAAGACCTTCCTGCCTAAGGCTCTGCTGATGCTGCCGCGCCATTTCCATACCCCACTCCCGGTGACCCAGGCCAGAGGAACGCATGGCATCGAGAACCCGGGCAGACGGCACGGTCCATTCACCGGTCAACACTTCGCGCTGGGCGGCAAGGGCGTTGCGGTAGGTGTCATCACCCCGCCAACTATCGAGCAGTTCCGCAAGGGGCTCCAGCTGCGACAGAATGTCGTTCGCAGCGTCGGATACCGGGGTACGATGCCCACCACGGCAAAGCGCCAACTCTCGATAACGCCCATTGGCGACCACATCCTTGTAGTTGTCATCCAGGCGTTCACATTCGGCATCGCCAATTCGGGGAGAGTCTGCTAGCAGGCAGTCCAGCAGGAACAGATCCAGAAAATCGATCTGGGCCTCGTTCACACCAACCGGCGAGAAGGGATCAAGGTCCAAACATCGCACCTCAATGTACTCCACACCCCGGGCTTCGAGGGCCTGGATGGGCTTTTCCTCACGCTGCGTCGTGCGTTTGGGGCGCACCGCGCTGTAATACTCGTTCTCGATCTGCAGTACGCTGGTGTTGATCTGGATGAACTTGTCGCCCCGGCGGGTGCCGATCGACTCATACGCCGGCCAGGTGGTGTGAATGGCCCGATCCAGAGTCTGGGTGTAGGTGCTCAGCTCGTTGAAACAGATATTCAGGGATGCCTGTGCGTTGTTGTGGTACCCAAGATCGCCCATCCGTAACGAGGTTGCGTACTCACCGAACCAGGTGCGTTCATCAAATCGCGAGAGATCATGGTTCACGCCGGCTACAAAGCTGGCATCCAGGGCGGGCGAAGCACCGAACAACAACATCAGCAGCCAGCTGCGGCGGCGGAAATTGCGAATCAGCCAGAAATACTGGTCCGACTTGAAGTCTTTCAGGCTTTGCTCGTTGCCCAGCAATTCCTGCCACTTGTGCCAGAAACTGTCGGGCAGGGACAGATTGTAGTGGGCGCCCGCGATGCTCTGCATCATACGGCCGTAGCGCACGGCCAGTCCCTGCCGGTAAACATGCTTGAGTTGGCCAATATTGGAGCTGCCATACTCGGCGATGGGGATACTCGGGTCACCATCCAGCTCACAGGGCATGCTTGTCGCCCAGAACACTTCGTCACCCAGGTTCTGCTGCACAAACGTGTGGATATCCCGCAGCGATTTCAGCATGCCTGCCGTGCTGTCGAACACCGGCGTGATCAGCTCCAGCAAGGCCTCTGAATAGTCGGTGGTAATCCTCGGATGGGTAAGCGCCGACCCCAGGGCTTCGGGGTGCGGAGTCTGGGCGATGAAGCCGTTGCGATCCACCCGCAGCCCTTCTTTTTCGACACCCTTGAGGAAACCATCCCAGTCGCTGGCAGCGAACTGACGAAATACGGAATGGCGGGATTCAGCCATGGTCGACTCCTGCTGCGGCCGGCTTGCTCTTGTGCATAACCGGCCGGTGAAAAGATTGTAAACCCGTCAGCTGTCCTTGCGCGCCGAGGCAAGTGCCTGGGCCAGCGCACCAGCCATGGCGCCCTGTGGGGATTTCTGACCGGAACCGCCATTACCGGCATTCCGGTTTCCGCCCTTGCGGCTGGCTCCGGAGCGGTTGGCAGCCATTGGCTTGCCTTCGTTTTTCTCGCCAGGCTGATCGTCCATACGCATGGTCAGGGCAATTCGCTTGCGCGGGATATCCACGTCCATCACCTTGACCTTGACGATATCCCCGGCCTTGACCACTTCTCGGGGATCCTTGACGAAGGTGTGGGACAGCGCGGAAATGTGCACCAGGCCATCCTGATGCACACCAATATCCACAAACGCGCCAAAGTTGGTCACGTTGGTCACCGACCCTTCCAGCACCATGCCGGGTTTGAGATCGCTCAGGGTTTCGACCCCTTCCTCAAAACTTGCGAACCTGAATTCCGGTCGCGGATCCCGCCCCGGTTTCTCCAGTTCCGAGATGATGTCCTTGATAGTCGGCAAACCGAACTGTTCTGTTACGTAATCCTGGGGATTCAGACCACGCAGGAACGAGGAATCGCCGATGATATCGCCCACTTCGCGATTATTTTTCCGGGCGATGGCCTCGACCACGCCATAGGCTTCCGGGTGCACGGAGGACCGGTCCAGGGGGTTCTCGCCGCCGGCAATACGCAGAAAACCCGCCGCCTGCTCGAACGTGCGGTCCCCGAGACGGGTGACCTTGAGCAGCTGTTTCCGGTTGCGGAACATGCCGTTCTGGTTGCGGAACTCAATGATGTTCTGGGCGATGGTCTGGTTCAGGCCCGAGACCCTTGCCAGCAGTGGCGCTGACGCGGTATTCAGATCCACACCCACGCCGTTTACGCAGTCTTCCACTACGGCATCGAGGCTTCGTGACAGCTGCACCTGGGAAACGTCGTGCTGGTACTGCCCCACCCCGATGGATTTCGGCTCGATTTTCACCAGTTCGGCCAGCGGATCCTGCAACCGGCGGGCAATGGACACCGCGCCGCGAATGGTGACATCCAGATCGGGCAGTTCTTTTGAGGCGAACTCGGAGGCTGAATAGACCGAAGCACCGGACTCACTGACCACGATCCGGGCCAGCTTCAATTCGGGGTAACGCTTGCTGAGGTCGCCGACCAGCTTCTCCGTTTCCCGGGAAGCGGTGCCATTGCCAATGGCCACCAGTTCAATCTTGTACTCCCGACACCAGGCCGCCAGCTGCTCGATGGAACGGTCCCATTGGTTCTGCGGCGCATGGGGGAAGATGGCACCGTGGCCGGCCACCTGGCCAGTGCCATCGATAACAGCCACTTTCACCCCGGTGCGTAGCCCTGGATCCAGGCCCAGGGTCGGACGTGGACCGGCCGGCGCAAGCAGCAGAAGATCCTTGAGGTTGGCGGCGAACACGTTGATGGCTTCGGTTTCTGCCGCTTCGCGGACCTGTGCCATGAGATCGGTTTCAATCTGGGTGGAGAGTTTCACCCGCCAGGTCCAGCGAACCACCTCCGAGAGCCATTTGTCGGCAGCACGACCATTGTCCCGGATATTCCAGCGAGCGGCGATGCGCTGCTCGGCCGGGTGGGGCGCACGGCGGTCATCCTCGGCATCACCAACAACAATCGTGTAACCAAGAACGCCCTCGTTCCTGCCCCGAAGGATGGCCAGGGCACGGTGGGACGGAACTTTCTTAAGCGGCTCAACGTGGTCGAAATAATCACGGAACTTGGCCCCCTCGTTTTCCTTGCCTTCCACCACGGTGACTTTCAGCTGGCCTTCCTGCCAGATAAAGTCCCGCAGGCTGCCCAGCAGCTCGGCATCCTCGGCAAACCGCTCCATCAGAATGTAGCGGGCGCCATCCAGGGCAGCCTTGGTATCTTCCACGCCGGCTTCTTTTTTCAGGTAGCCCTGGGCAGTGGTTTCAGGATCGAGAGTCGGATCATCATAGAGGGCGTCAGCCAGCGGCTCCAGACCCGCCTCGCGGGCAATCTGGGCCTTGGTCCGGCGCTTGGGCTTGTAGGGCAGGTAAAGATCTTCCAGACGGTTCTTGGTGTCGGCGTCCTGGATGGTGGCCTTGAGCTCGTCGGTCAGCTTGCCCTGCTCCTCAATGCTCTTGAGGATAGTGGCACGACGGTCTTCCAGTTCCCGCAAATAGCGCAGACGTTCTTCCAGGTTCCTCAGCTGGCTGTCATCCAGTGAGCCTGTGATCTCTTTCCGGTAGCGGGCGATAAACGGAACGGTCGCGCCTTCGTCGAGCAGTTCGACGGTGGCATTAACCTGTTGCTCGCGGACACCGAGTTCCTCGGCGATATGCCTGGAGATACTGTTCATGCAACCTCTGTCTGATGCTTTGCCAATAAACCAGCAAAGGTACAGCGGCTTACTGCTGCAGGCAAGCGGCCTGTCCCCGCTTGTTCAGGAATTGCACAAGATCCGCCCAGGGCATGGGCCGGGCGTAGTAATAGCCCTGGATTTCATCGCAATGCTGCTGGCGCAGAAACTCCAGTTGCCCTTCGGTTTCCACGCCTTCGGCGACGACGCTGATCTGCAGGCTGTGGGCCAGGCTGATAATGGCCCGGATAATGTGTTCGGCGTCTGCGGAATTACCCAACTCCTGCACAAACGACTTGTCGATCTTCACCAGCGAGATGGGCAGATGCTGGAGATTGCTCAACGATGAAAAGCCGGTGCCGAAATCGTCCAGGGCAAAACTGATACCCAGCTGGTTCAATTCCCGCAGGCAGCGCTGGGCGTACTCCGGGTCGTGCATCATGGCACTCTCGGTCAGCTCCAGCTCCAGCAGACTGGTATCCACGTTGGCGTTAAAGATGATGCGGAAAATGGTTTCGGTCATCTTGCGATCGTGAAACTGCCTGAACGACAGGTTGACCGCGAACACCAGCCCGGGGAAACCGAGCTCGGCGGACTCCTGCAGGCGTTTGCAGGCCTGCTCGATGACCCAGTAACCAATGGGCACGATCAACCCGCTGCGCTCGGCAACCGGAATGAATTCGTCCGGCCCCACCAGCCCGCGCTCCGGGTGATTCCAGCGCAACAGGCATTCGACACCCCGTACTTCTTCCGTGGCCAGATCAATCCGGGGCTGATAGTAAAGCTCCAGTTCCTTGCCTCGAAGGGCGTTGCGGAGGTCTGCCTCCAGACGAAGCTGGTAACCGGCGGAAATGTGCAGCTGGCGGTCGTAAAAACGGTAGCTGGTGCCCGGATCCCGTTTTGCTTCGAACATGGCGCGGTTGGCCCGGCGCAACAGATTCTCGGCGCTGTCTCCGGCTTCCGGGTAGGTTGCGACACCAAGGCTGGCACTGACCACGACCGTCTGGCCATCAATGGTAACAGGCTCATCAAGGGCGTTGACCACCTTGCGGATAATCTGGGTGATATCGAGGGAGTCCTCGACCTTTTCAACAATAATGGCCAGTTCGTCACCCCCGATACGCATCAGCGAATCGACGCGACGAAGAGAATGACGAAGACGCTCTGCCAGCTTCATCATCAACTGGTCGCTTTTCTGGTAACCGAAAGATTCATTAATGCTGCGGAAGTCATCGATATTGAGGTGCAACAAGGCCAGCCGATGGCCTGCACGCTCAGCCCGCAGCAAGGCCTGCTGGAGACGATCGAAGAAAAGGTCCCGGTTGATAAAACCGGTGGCGACTTCGCGGCCCAGCTGACCATGGGCGGACTCGGACAACTGGTCCCGATACCAGAGGCATTTCACGGCCCGACGGAACGTCCAGTGGTCCAGGGTTTGACGACAAAGGTAATCGGCAGCTCCGGCAGCCAGCAACTCTGGCGCGCGCTCCATCGGCGGCTCGGCACTGAGGGCCAGAACCGGTTTTTCATTGCTGGCGACCGCCAGATATTGCAGGAAAGACGCCTCTGAGCCACCATGGAACACGCAGTCCCAGACGATGACATCAAAACTGGCGTTACGGATCAGATCATCACAATCCACCAGATCCGGGCACCAGGTCGCGTCCGCACTGATGTCGACGTCACCCGCCAGAAGAGCATTCAGCCAGAGAAAATCAGCGTAGTCTGGTGTAAGAACCAAAAGGCGCAACTGTCCGGGCCTCATGGTTTCCAGTGGCAGTGTCATCAAGCAGGATCCATTTATGCGTGAACAACCGAGTCCGTTCTGTTAATCATAGTCTATAGATCCCCAAGGTACAGTAACTCTGTCTGGTGTAGAATAAGCCCACGTCCGTTATCCCCATTTCGTTCCATTCTGGCCATTTATTTGTGAACAAGCTCAACCCGAGACAAAGCGAAGCAGTCCGCTATGCCGATGGCCCGATGCTGGTGCTTGCCGGGGCAGGCAGTGGCAAGACCAGCGTGATTACCCGCAAGATTGCCTACCTGATCGAGCAACTTGGAATACCGGGGCGTCATATTGCCGCAGTCACCTTCACCAACAAGGCTGCCCGTGAAATGAAAGAGCGGGTTGGCAGGATCGTTGACCGGAAGCTGACCCGGGGCCTGATTGTATCTACTTTTCACAATCTTGGCCTCAACATGATCCGTGAGGAGCACACGCATCTTGGCTACCACCCCGGCTTCTCGATCTTTGATGCCGAGGATGCCAAGGCCCTGTTACAGGATCTGATGCTCCGGGAAGCCAGCGCCGAGGCCGGGGACGAACTCAACGACATCCAGATGACCATCTCCTCCTGGAAAAACGCCATGCGGGGGCCCGCCGAGGCCCTGAGCAAGGCTGCCGATGAGCGTGAACAGCGTATTGCCATTATCTACAAGAAATACAACGAGTACCTGAAAGCCTACAACGCGGTCGATTTTGATGATCTGATCCTGCTGCCCGTGATGCTGTTCCGCTCGAATCCGGACGTGCTCGCGAAATGGCGGCGGAAGATTCGCTACATGCTGGTGGATGAATACCAGGACACCAACGTGTGCCAGTATGAACTAGTCAAGCAGCTGGTGGCCGAGCGGGCCGCGTTTACCGTGGTTGGAGACGACGACCAGTCCATCTATGCCTGGCGCGGTGCCCGGCCCGAAAACCTGGCCCAGCTAAAGGAAGACTTCCCTAGCCTGAAAATCGTCAAGCTTGAACAGAATTACCGGTCCACTGCCCGGATCCTGCGCAGTGCCAACACAGTAATTGCCAATAATCCCCACGTGTTCGAGAAGGCGTTGTGGAGTGATCACACCATCGGCGAGGAAATCCGGATTGTCCGATGCCGCAACGAAGACGCGGAAACCGACCGCGTTGCCACCGAGATCCTCGACCAGAAACTAAAAAAAGGGCTCGATTTCCGGGACTTTGCCGTGCTGTATCGGGGTAACCACCAGGCACGACTGCTGGAAATGAAACTGCAGGCCTACCAGATCCCCTACCGCATCTCCGGCGGCCAGTCGTTTTTCTCGAAGAACGAGATCAAGGACGCCATGTCCTACCTGCGGCTGTTGATCAATCCGGACGACGACGCCGCGTTTCTGCGGGTGGTCAATGTGCCACGCCGGGAGATCGGTCCGCGCACGCTGGAGCAGCTCAGTCACTACGCCCGGTCCCGCAACGTCAGCCTGTTCAAGGCCCTGGGTGACATGGGCGCAGAGACCCACGTGACCGAGAAGGGGCTGGATCGCCTGCGGCGTTTTGCCCACTGGGTGGATGCCACCTGCGAGCGGTTGCACAGCGAGAACCCGATACCCGTGATCAAACAGCTGTTCACGGACATCGAATACGAGGAGTGGCTGCACCAGCACTCCGGCACCCCCAAACAGGCCGAGCGGCGGATGGAGAACATCTGGTACCTGGTGGAGTCCATCCAGCGCATGCTCGACGATGGCAAGGGCACGGCCGATGAGCTCGGCATCGAGGATGCCATCACCAAACTGATCCTTCGGGACATGATGGAACAGCGGGAAGAGGACGATGACAGCGACAAGGTTCAGCTGCTCACCCTGCACGCGTCGAAGGGCCTGGAGTTTCCCCACGTGTTCATCATGGGGCTTGAGGAAGAAATCCTGCCCCACCGAAGCAGTATTGAAGAAGGTAATATCGAGGAAGAACGGCGACTGATGTACGTGGGCATTACCCGCGCCCGGGAAACGCTGACCCTGACTTACGCGGCGACCCGGAAACAGTACGGCGAGAAACTCGAAACCATCCCGAGCCGCTTCCTTGATGAGCTGCCCGAGGAAGACCTCAAATGGGAGGGGACTGGCGACCTGGATGTGGAAGCCAATCAGAAAAAGGGAAAAGCGACTCTCAGTGCCCTTTTGGGCGATCTCGGCCTGTAAATTTCAAATTTTTTTACAATCACTGCAACTTTTGAAGACCTGATCCGTTTCTGCAAGTGGGATACCTCATCCCGCTCCGACAACAACAAGATCAGGAGGACTTCATGTCCAGAAATTCCAATCGCTTGTGTCAGCTTACCGGTTCGCTCTTTCTCATCACGGCAGGAGCCACCCCAGCCAGCGCGGGGCTCCTTGGCGGGCTACTCGGATCATCTACCGATGATTCAATAGTGCAGACGAACCAGGACAGAGACCCGGCAAAAGGCTACTTCAGCGAACCTTTTGCGGAACCAACCATCATCGTCGACGGTGAAGCTGTTGAAACCGATGAGAAATGCATCACCCGGGCCGATGGCATGGATGAGTGCAAACCGGCCGCAGGTACCATGGCCCTGCTGAAAGACGGTCGCCTACTCTACCTGAATGCGCTCGAGGGTACCGAAAACGTCGAGCTGTCAATCGTCGCCGAATTCGGCGAAGTCTCGGTCAACGATCAGACCCGTGTATTGTCGCTTGATGAAAGCGACAACCCGTCCTGGCTCAAACCGTCCCCATTGGATGCCGGTGCCAATCCGGACGGCAATGACAGCGAGACCCTCCTCAACGGCACCGAACTCGACGGCTTGATTGATACTGCAGATAACACCAGTAAAAACGACGGTGCGCTGTTCTGCTCGGATGTTATTGGCCTCGCAAACGGCGATGTGATGGCTGTCGGTGGCACCGACTACTACTCGGAGCCCGGCATAGACGGCCTGCCACTCGGCGTTGCAGAGCTGGAAGGCATCAAGAATTCGCGGATATTCGATGAGGCGACCAACACCTGGCGCCAGAGCGGTGATATGACCTACGGCCGCTGGTACCCGTCGCTGGTCACTCTGGGCAATGGCGACGTCTTTGTGGCGAGCGGCGTCACCAAGCTTTTGAAGCCCGTCTATCCGGACGAGCCTCTGAATAGCGGACGCAACGTCGTCCAAACGGAAACCTACAACCCTTGCGCAGGCGTGTGGACGGAGAATCCTTCGACCGCAGACAGGTCACTGCCGCTTTACCCGCGAATGCATCTCCTGCCCAACGGTCACGTGCTCTATAACGCGGGCGGCCAGGCGTTCAATCCATTTGGCCAGGGGTATGACCAGGCCTTGTGGAACATTGTCGCCAGCTACAATCCCGCAACCCAGCGCTGGAACGACATCGGCTATGCCGGACTGCCCCTGAGACTGGATGAAGTCGGGCTGGACCAGCTCAGCAGCACACTGAATATCACCAATCTTTCCCTGGACCAGATCGGCTCATTGCTGGGCGATGTGCTGGAAGCTCCGTCTGATCTGCTGGAGAGCGGCGCAGAGCTGGGCGTTTCAGAGGACGACCTTCGAATGGCCATTGCCGGTGGCATGCGCGGCTCCACGTCCTCAACCATGTTACCTCTCAAGCCAAACGCCAACGGTGAGTACACGGACGTCGAGCTTCTGACTGCCGGTGGTGTTCCCAGTTACGCTCTACTGACCAATCCCGGCGGCTACCTGCCCACGGATCAGAGCCGGATCGACCGCATAACCACGAATGGCGATGACATCGGCTACGAATCAAGACTCACTGGCTCGCTCAACCAGCCACGCTGGTATGGCACCAATGTTCTCATGCCTGACGGCAGCGTCATGGTATTCAGTGGCGGCAACCGCGATGGTGTCGTAGCACCCGGCCTTGAGGGCCCAATTCGCACGGCCGAGCGCTTTGATCCGGAAACGGGCACGTGGACTGAAATGGCAACGGGCCACAGGGCACGGACTTACCACAATACAGCGGTACTTATGGAAGACGGTCGTGTGATGATTGCCGGGCATTCGCCGATCAATACCGCCTACCTGACCTTCGTCGATCTTCAGGACTTCGGTTTGGCGCCGTATGACGGACGGGATCCCAGCTTTGAAATCTACACACCACCCTATGCCATGCGTGACGACCGCCCGGAAATCCAGAGCGCGCCGCGCAACCTGAGCATTGGTGATCGCTTCAATATAAAGGTTGACCAGGCCGACCAGATCGACAAGGCGCTGCTGATTCGCCGGACGGTCATGACCCATGTGATTGATGGCGACCAGCGCGCCATTGAACTGGTCATGGAAAGAGGCAACGGCAACAAGCTGACCCTGAAAATGCCAGACAACCACAACGTGGTCCCGGCCGGCGAATACATGCTGTTCGTGAGCAAAGAGACGACTGAGGGAAGGGTGCCATCAATATCGGCTCCCATCACCGTGGTCAACGAGAACCTCGAATGCATGGCGCCAACCCAGGTGGCGGGCGACACCACGACCGCCGACGGAATTATCGAATCAACACTTGAGATTCTGTAACCAGGCAACGGGAGTACATTATGAAAAACGGACGGATCAGTACTGGCGGCTTGCCACTGGTTTTGTTCGGCCTGATGCCCCTGCTGGCTTCCTCGCCAGCGGGGGCGCACGGGGCACCCGACGCAGAGGGCGCTCCCTCTGAGATCGTGCAGGCCCGCATTACCGAGCAGCCGAACATTCAGGGATTGAACGCGATGATTCTGGATGCCCCACGCCCGGGCATCCTGTTGAGCTACCGGGGCGACACCCCTCTGACAGTATTGGGAACCCAAGACGAGGCATTTCTCAGGTTTACTGGCAAGACCGTCATGGTCAATACCGAAAGCCCGAGCTGGCGGTCTCTGCCAAACGCCCCCACTCTCTCGGGAACGCCCGTTGAGGAGAGTGACAGATGGGCAGTGCTGTCGCAAAGTGCCAGTTTTGGCTGGCTAGACCCACGCCTGGCAGCGATGGAGAGCATGCATCACCAGGAACCAGAACATCAGAGCTGGTCGATCAGCCTGCAAACCGCCTCCGGCGAAACAGCGATTATAGTCGGCGAGCTGAGGCGTAAACCGCTCCCCTGACCGCCTAAACCGGAAGGCCGAAAGGCCATAAGAAAAAGCCCCCGAATATCGGGGGCTTTTCTTTTACTCAAAATAGCCTTACTGACTTTCTGCCACCAGGTGCTCGACAGCCGCCTGAATTTCTTCATCCGGACAGCTTGCACAACCGCCCTTTGCAGGCATGGCATTGAAGCCATTGATCGCGTGACTGACCAGAGTGTCCAGCCCTTTATCGATGCGAGGAGCCCAGGCATCGGCATCACCAATCACAGGTGCACCAGCAGCACCGGTGGTGTGACACGCCATGCAAACCGCGTCATACACTTCGCTACCTGAACGAGGACCAGAGCTGGCGGTCTCGGTCGGAGCAGCAGCACTGCCACATTCGTCACCCTGCAGACACACTTCGCCAACCGGCTGGATACGTGCACGGATTTCATCTTCGACGCTTGCCATTACGGCGCTAGCTGTCAGGCCTGCAACGACCAACACAGCAGCCAGGACTCTCTTCATCTTCACAATGCACCTCGCATTTGAGCGTTATAATCTTCGGTCGCCGCATTATAGCGACTGAAACCCGGCAAAAAAACCAAACAGCAAAATCATAAATTGATTTCAACCATTTTAATTGCGATTTCGTAAGTCAGAGGGTGTTTCGCGAACAATCCGGTTACCATGGTGTTCGCCGACGTTTCATCATTCAGGACCTGTTTCCATGACCAATTCGGAACCGACTTCACCCCACCCGTTGCGCAAACCGCTGCTGATTGCCGAATTTACGGCGCTTGCCGTTTTGCTGGCTTCCATGGGGTGGTTTTCCAGCCAGACCAGCGACGGTCAGACCATCAGCGCCGGCTGGCTGCTGATTCCAGCCTTCGCCAGCCTCGGGGTCTTCATCAGCTTTATCGGCCTCATGTACCTGCGCTGGGTAGCCTCGGCGGAAAGTGGCAACCGGTTCAAGCACAAGGTTATTTTCTCACTTCTGGCCGTCACCCTGATCGGCGTCTGGATCTATGGCATTGCCAACACCTGGTTCAGTCTGACCGCCAGCTAGGAGAGCACCTGATGACATCCCCACACCTGTTGGCGCCGCCCACGGCCATCATTACCTTCTCGTTGATGCTGTCGGTGCCTGTAAACGTGTCGGCACAGACTGAGGAAGCGCCCTCCATTGATTCACCCGAACAGTGCGCCCTGATTGACGATGGCATCAAGCGACTGGCCTGTTTTGACAGCCTCTACAAACCCACTGAGAGCCAGGCCCAGGCATCGGAAAGCGCCAAGGAACAGGCCGAGAAGAGCGCGGAGCAACTGGCGCCCAATGGTAAAGATCTCGATGCCGTTGCCGGCAGTGCCTTGGAAGGCGATTCCGACGCAGGCGTTATGTCTGCCTTGGTGGACCGCTATGTGGCCGCCGAGAAAGCCGTGTTTTCCTTTTCCGGCAGCTTTGTGGGGCACCGGCCCACCTACATCCTGCCGGTGAGCTGGGTGAAAGACCCGAACGAATCGCCATCCAGTCCCCGGCTAGGGTCCATCGGTTATGACTACGACCTGGAACGGGAAGAAGCCAAGTACCAGATCAGTTTCAAGGTCCCACTGCTGACGGGAATTCTGGATGACCGCACAACACTCTGGTTTGGCTATACCCAGACCTCGTTCTGGCAGGTGTACAACCAGGACGACTCCGCGCCTTTCCGGGAAACCAACTACGAGCCGGAGATATTCGCCCGATACCAGACCGACTGGGATATCGGACCGGGCCGACTGAATGGCGTGACCCTCGGATTCAATCACCAGTCCAACGGGCAGTCTGAACCGAAGTCCCGGAGCTGGAATCGCATCATGGGCTCAGCCGCGTACAGTTATGATCGCTGGCTCTTTATGGTCCAGCCCTGGTATCGGATTCCGGAGAACAATGACGATGATAATGCGGACATCCAGCGCTACCTGGGGTATGCCAATTACCATGCGGTATACAAGCTGACCGAGGATCGGACGTTTTCGTTGCGGCTGATGAATAACCTGCGGTCGGATGATAACAAGACGTCGGTGGAGTTCGGGTACAGTTTCCCAATGGGGGATACGGTTAAGGGGTTCTTCCAGTACTACAACGGGTATGGGGAGAGCCTTATCGACTACAACCACCGGATTCAGCGGTTTGGTATCGGGATTATGCTGAACGACTGGCTCTGACTTCAGGTGCAAGACCGACTGGGACGCTTGTCCTCCTGAAACACGCTCCTAACGGCACATCCCTGTGACGCTTGGGCTCCGCCATCCCTGGCTCCGCACAGTTTCATGAGGACAAGCGTCCCACTCGGCCCCAAAAAAAGGGGTTACCTCTCCTCGTTCAACCTCTGCATTTCTGCCAGCAATTCTTCAGTTTTCTCTTCCATCAACGGAATATCCGCCCTCGATTCGACGTTCAAACGCACAACCGGCTCGGTGTTGGACATCCGCAGGTTGAAGCGCCAGTCGTCGAATTCGATGCTTACGCCGTCCACGTGGCTGACGTTTTTTGCGCCAACGCTGTATTTGGCTTCAATCGCCGCGATGACCTTGGGGGGATCATCGATGGTGCGGTTGATTTCGCCGCTGGCCGGGTAGGCTTCGATTCGGGCATCGATGAGGGATGACAGGGTCTGGCCTGACTGGCAGAGGCGCTCGGCGATCAGCAGCCACGGGATCATGCCGCTGTCGCAGTAGGCGAAATCCCGGAAGTAGTGGTGGGCGCTCATTTCGCCACCGTACACGGCGTCTTCGTCACGCATCCTCTGTTTGATGAAGGCGTGGCCGGTTTTACTTTCGATGGCTTCGCCGCCTGCTGCTTTTACCAAGTCCAGGGTGTTCCAGGTCAGGCGGGGGTCGTGAATGACTTTGCCGCCACCGGTTTTGCGCAGGAACTGGTCGGCAAGCAAACCAACGATGTAATAGCCCTCTATGAAACGGCCATTCTCGTCGAAGAAGAAGCAGCGGTCGTAGTCGCCGTCCCAGGCGATGCCCATGGCGGCGCCTTCTGCGATAACGTCGTCGGCTGTCGCCGCCCGGTTTTCCGGGAGGATCGGATTGGGTACGCCGTTGGGGAAATGGCCGTCCGGCTGGTGGTGCACTTTCACAAATTCAAAGGGCAGGTGCTGCTCGAGTTCGTCGATCACCAGGCCGGCGCCACCGTTGCCGGCGTTGCAGACAATGGTCAGCGGACTGAGGGGGCCGGCATCGATGTACCCCAAGAGATGGTCCACGTAGGCGCTCATCACCTCTAGCGGTTCATAGCGGCCCTGCTCGGGCGCATCACCAAAAGGCTCCAGCACCCGGTCGCGGATCTCGTTCAGACCGTTGTCGGAGCTGATCGGCCGAGATTCGGGGCCGACCATTTTCATGCCGTTGTGATCTTTGGGGTTGTGGCTGGCAGTCACCATGATGCCGCCGTCCATCTTGTAATGGCTGGTGGCAAAATACACCTGCTCGGTGCCGCACAGGCCGATATCGAACACATCCGCACCAGCAGCCATCAGGCCAGAGCTGAGCGCTTCGGCAATGTCGGGGCTGGACAGACGGATGTCATAGCCAACGATCACTTTCTTCGCACCGGTGATTTCCACATAGGCGCGCCCGATTTTTTCCGCCAGGACCGGATTCAGTTGATCCGGCACCCGGCCGCGCAAGTCGTAGGCTTTAAAACAGGACAAGTCCATTGTCTGATGTTACTCCGCGGCGGATGACTGAAGCTGGATGTAGTTCTGAATACCCATCTGGGAAATCATTTCCAGCTGGGTTTCCAGCCAGTCAATGTGCTCTTCTTCGCTATCGAGAATGCTGCGGAAAAGTTCACGACTGGTGAAGTCCTGCACTTCCTCGCAGTAGAGGATCGCCTCTTTCAGGTCGGTGTGGGCGATTTCTTCGAGTTTGAGATCGCAGGAAATCATTTCCTCGACGTTCTCGCCAATCAGCAATTTGTTCAGATCCTGGAGATTAGGCAGGCCTTCGAGAAACAGGA
>NZ_DDOI01000139.1:0-2750 GCF_002341575.1 Marinobacter sp. UBA2498
CTCACGGGTCAGATTTCGGCAGCCGGCCTCTGTCACCACGACGTTGTCCTCAATACGGATGCCACCGCAGCCTCTCAGCTTGCCGATCAGCTCCCGGTTCAGGTATTGCCCAAACTCCCCTTCCAGCAAGGGATCCAGCAACGAGGGAATAAAATAGAAACCTGGTTCAATGGTCACCACTGTGCCCGGCTCCAGCCTGCGGGTCAGGCGAAGGAAGGGCGCGTCTTCCGGGGGCGGCGTTGGCTTTCCCGCGACATCATGAACCTGTACGCCCAGGAAATGACCGATGCCATGGGGAAAGAAAACCCGGGTGATGCCTTTCTCGACAATATCCTCGTCATCCAGGCCCGACACCAGCCCGGTCGCTGACAGCAAAGCCGCAATCCCCCCATGAGCCTTACGATGTATGTCGATGTAGTCCACCCCGGGCGCGACCATGTCGCAGAGCCTGACCTGAAGCCGGTCGAGACCGTGGATCAGCGCCGCGAAGTGGGACTCTCCCGGGCCTGCCGTGGTGCGGGTTATATCGGAGCAGTAGCTCCGAAAACGGACCCCGGCATCGATCAGCAGGCTGCGGGTCTGCCCTGGCGGCTGCGTATCGTAATACTGGTAGTGCAACGTCCCGGCGTGCTCGTTCAGCCCGATAATGCTGTGATAAGGCGCTTCGGCTTCCCGCTGACCGGTTGCCTGCTGGTAGGCCAGATTGATGCCAAACTCGCTCTCACCGACCAGGAACGCCTCCCGGGCCGCCGCGTGGCCTGCCAGAGCCAGTCTGTTCGCCTGCGCGAGACACTCGATTTCGTAGGGCGTTTTGCACACGCGGGTCTCGTCCAGATCCCTCAACAGAGCCTCCGGGTTTTTCTCACCCGGAATATTCCATATCAGGGCAGGATCCCCGATCACCGCAAGGCTTTCCGGATCATCCAGCAACGGGGCCTCGGGTGAGGCACTGCTGCGAACCTCGATGAATTGCTGCCAGGGCTCTTCCGCCAGTGGCGAATTGGCGTGCCAGAAGTCGACCGGTTCGAACAGCCAGAGCACGGGCTTGTGCCCGGCCCGGATCCAGAGCCAGCAGTGTTCGCGACCGGCCAGCCCGGTCCAGTGCAGAAACGGACCATAACCCTGGAAATGCCAGGCCTGGTCATCTCCATAACGGTAAGGCGCGGCGCCGGAAGCAATAAGCAGGCTGTCGTAGCCATGCTCTGCCAGGGCCGATTCGTATCGGGCCTGCAGTTCTTTCAAGTGATCGGTCTGCAGCGACAACAGCGCATCATCAGGCATGGCCATCTTCCAGTGTTTTCCAGAGCGTTAAAAGATCGTCCGAGCGGGTATCACGGAGACGGATCAGGCGAATCTCAAGGGGGACATCCCAGACTTCGTCACCGGCTCGCACCAGACTGCCGAACTGTTCGCTTTTTTCCATCATGCGCCGGGGCAACCAGCCCATGCCGAAACCCTGCTTCACCAGCGCCTTGATGCTGGCGGACTGGGTGTTCTCGTTCAGGGGTAACAGGTTGGCCGTCAACCTGCTGCGGGCAAGATGGCCTTCAATCGCCGATTGCAGGAAACCACGACTGTGATAAGCGATCAGCGGTACCGGCTGTTCCGGGCTGCCCGGCAAGGCAAACCGCGGATGCCCCTGATCGCCAGCAACACTGACCGGAACCAGGGATTCGCGAGCCAGCACCAGCCAGTCGTAACTATCGGCAGTCAGCCTCCCGCCCCAGGGCAGATCGGGATGCCAATAGCACAGCACCAGATCACACTCGCCACTGTCCAGCGCCTCCAGAAACTGCTCCCCCACCCAACTGGTGGCATTCAGATTTAGCTGCAAACGCTCGGCAATGCCCGCGTCTTTCGCCCAGCCCTGGTAAAAGTGCGAAAACAGACCCTGCGTGGAACCCACACTGATCCTGGCAGACACCTCGGCTTCAAGGGCGCTGATTCGATCACGGGTATCCCGGACATCCCGGGTGATTCGCTCGCACAGCTCCCGGAATATCTCGCCAGCAGGCGTCAGCGAGAGCGGCAGCGTCTGGCGGTTGACCAGCGTGCTGCCCATGGCTTCTTCCAATAATTTGATCCGGCGGCTGAACGTAGGCTGGCTCACGTGCTGCAACTCGGCAGCACGTGAAAAATGGCGCGTTCGGGCCAGCGCCAGAAAATCTTCCAACCAGCTTACTTCCATGGAGTCCCCTGAGGGTATGTCGTTGTATCGATGCGAGTTCTGCTGCTGGCATCATAGCCTATCGCAGCGGCGCCGTTACAACCGGCCCTCTTCCACCGCGTGGCAGGCCACCTGGGTACCGCCATCCGTGGTGATCAGCTGCGGAATTTCCTGCCGGCAGCGCTCGTTGGCGTAGGGGCAACGCCCATGAAACACGCAGCCCGACGGCAGGTTCACCGGCGTCGGCACCTCTCCTTTCAGGCGGATGTGGTTGGGGCGATCGTCCTCCAGTTTCGGAATAGCCGACAACAGCGCATGGGTGTAGGGATGTCGGGGCGCGGAAAACAGCGTTTTCGTATCCGCCAGCTCACAAACCCGCCCAAGGTACATGACGGCAACCCGAGTGCCGAAATGCTCAACCACCGCCAGATCGTGGGTAATAAACAGGTAGGTCAAGCCCCGGCTTTCCTGGGCGTCCATCAGCAGGTTCAGCACCTGGGCCTGGATCGACACGTCCAGGGCGGACACCGGCTCATCGCAGATGATCAGCTCCGGGTCGGCGGCCAGCGCCCGGGCGATGCCG
>NZ_DDOI01000139.1:2773-7451 GCF_002341575.1 Marinobacter sp. UBA2498
TGGCCTCGTCCAGCAGCAGGATGGGGGCGTCCTTCAGAAAGGCCCGGGCGATGGCGATCCGCTGGCGCTGGCCACCGGAGAACTCGTGGCCGAAGCGGCTACCCCAGTCCGGATCAATGCCCACCGAATGCATCACCTCATGGATCTTGTCCCGCACCTGTACCGGCGACCAGTCCGGATGGTGGAACCGGATCGGCTCCTCCAGGGTCTGCTGGATGGTCATGCGGGGGTTCAGGGAGGCGTAGGGGTTCTGGAAGATCATCTGCATCTTGCGACGGTAAGGCAGAGAATCCTTACGCTCGAGATGATCGATACGCTGACCGTCGTAGTGGATCTCGCCGGCGCTGGGCGACAGCAGGCCCATCACGGTTCGGGCCACGGTCGACTTGCCACAGCCGGATTCGCCCACCACGCACAGGGCCTCGCCCTTCTGCACTTCCAGATCCACGCCATTGATAGCGTGCACGGCTTCCTGTTTGCGGCGGAAACGGCCACCCTCGAAGGTGATCTGCTCCAGCAGGCTGCCGGACAGGTCAAAGCGTTTCTCAAGACCGCGGATACTTACCAACGGGGAGGTCATGATTCGGCCTCCTGCATGCGTTTCTCCTGTTCAATCAGGTTGGCAACTTCGTAACAGGCCACATTCACATTGCCCGAGCGCACATACTCCGGCATGGCCTGCTTGCACTGCTCGGTGGCGAAGTTGCAGCGGGGATGGAACGGACAGCCGGAGGGCACGTTCTTCAACGATGGCATGGAGCCGGGAATCTGGAACAGCCGCTCGCCGGGCTCGCCCATCTGGGGCAGCGCGTTGATCAGCCCCTGGGTGTAGGGGTGCTGGGCATCGTTGATAATTTCCCGGGTCGGCCCCTGCTCGATAATCCGGCCGGAGTACATGACCAGCATTCGCTGGGTCACCTGGGAAACCACGCCCAGATCGTGGGTAATCAGCATCAACGCCACGTTCTCCTGTTCGCACAGGTTCAGTAGCAGATCCATGATTTCCGCCTGAATGGTGACATCCAGAGCCGTCGTGGGCTCATCCGCGATGATGATTTCCGGATCCAGCAGCAGGGCGATGGCAATGATCACCCGCTGGCGCATGCCCCCGGACAGCTCATGGGGGTATTGATCGAGACGCTTCTCCGGAGAAGGAATCTGCACCTTCTGCAGCCGGTCCAGAGCAATGGCACGGGCTTCTTTTTTACTGATTTTCCGATGGGCAAGGAGAGCCTCCACCATCTGGGTTCCGATGGTGAGGACCGGGTTCAGGGTCATCATCGGATCCTGGAAGATCATGGCGATACGGTTACCACGGATTCGGCGCAGCTCCCGCTCGCTCATGGCGGCGAGGTCCCTGCCCTCGAACAGGATCTGTCCGCCGGCGATGTAGCCCGGCTTGGCAATCAGGTTCAGGATGGAAAAGGCAGCCACCGACTTGCCGGCACCGGACTCCCCCACCAGGCCCAGGCGCTCGCCCTTGTCCAGGCTGAAGCTGATGCCGCGCAGGGCTGTCAGGTCGCCACCACGCACGGCAAAGCGCACATCGAGATCTTTAACTTCCAACAGTGCCATGGTGTTACCCCTTGTACAGCCGTGGGTTCATTACATCCCGCAACCAGTCACCCAACAGATTGATGACCAGCACGAGCACCACCAGCACCAGGCCCGGGATCAGGGTGATCCACCAGGAACCGCTCTGGATGTAGTCAAAGCCGGATTTGATCAGCGACCCCAGCGACGGCTGGGTCTCCGGCATGCCCAGGCCCAGGAATGACAGGGCCGCCTCGGAAATGATGGCGTTGGCAATCTGGACCGTGGCAATAACAAAGATCGGTGACAGGGTGTTGGGCAGGATGTGCCGGAACATGATCCGGCGGGTCCCGAAACCCATCACCTTGGCGGCGTCGACGTATTCCTTCTTTTTTTCCGCCAGCACCGAGGCGCGGACTGTCCGGGCAATCTGGGGCCACTCTGCGACCCCGATGATGAAGATCAGCATGTAAATGGCGATCTCACCGAACATCAGGTTACCGAAGCTCGCCTTGAACACTGCGCCCACGATGATGGCAACCATCAGGGTGGAGAACGACAGCTGAACATCGGCAATGCGCATCAGCACCGCATCGACCTTGCCACCCAGGTAGCCGGCGAGGAGACCGAACAGAATGCCCAGAAACGCCTGCAGGACCACCGCCCCGAAACCGATCATCAGGGACACCCGGGTACCGTAAAGAATCGTGGACAGCAGATCCCGGCCCTGGGCGTCGGTGCCCAGAAGAAATGCCGGATCGGCTCCGCTCATGCCCACCGGGGGCAGCTCAGAATTCATAATGTTGATCTGCGCCAGATCGTAGGGATCGGCGGGCGCCAGCAGGGGCGCGAACACCGCCGCCAGCACCATCAGCAGCAGCACGGCAAAGCTGACAATCGCCACCTTGTCGCGCTTGAAGCTGTACCAGAAGAAGGACTCGCGGAAGCGGTACCAGCGGGAAACCGTTGCCGTTGTCATGCTTTCTTTCCTGTCAGTTTGACGGTGGGATTCACCAGACCGTAGATCAGATCCACCAGGGTATTGGTAACCACGAAAATCAGGCCCACCACCATCAGGTAAGCCACGATCAGCGGAATGTCACTGCGGGTAATGGCCTCCAGGAACATCAGGCCCACGCCCGGCCACTGGAACACGGTTTCCGTAAGGATGGTGTACGCCACCATAATGCCGATCTGCACGCCACCCACGGTGATCACCGGAAGCATGGTGTTCTTGAGTGCGTGCAGGAAGTTGATGCGGCCGGCGCTCAGGCCCTTGGCCCGGGCGTAACGCACATAGTCGCTCTGCAGCACTTCCATCATCTCGGCCCGGATCAGCCGGATAAACAGCGGCAGCATGATCGAGGCCAGCGACACCGACGGTAGGATCAGGTGCATCAGACCGGTACCGGTGAAGAAGCCCGATTCCCAGGTGCCGAACAGGTGAGTCAGCTCATCACCACGCCCGTAAGAGGGCAGGCCGCCCTCAGTGGAAAAGAAGTCGTTCAGCCACTGCCCCCACCCGGTATCGGACGGAAACCAGTTCACCGTCACACCAATGGAGAACAGCTGAATCAGCACAATGGCCGTCAGGAACACCGGGATGGAAATACCCACGGTACTGACGCCCATAAAGAATTTGGATAACCATGCCTGGGGCCGGATAGCGGCATAGACACCAATCGGCACGGAAAGAAACACAATAATCAGACTGGCACCGATGACCAGCTCCAGCGTCGCCGGCAGGTGCTCGGCGATCACTTCCAGGGTCGGCTTGCTGTAGAAATAGGAGTTGCCCAGGTCCCCCTGGAGCGCATTGCCTGCAAACCGCAGGTACTGCACCACCATCGGGTCGTTCAGGCCAAGCTCCTCTCGAATGGCTTCCCTCTCCTCTTCGGAGACGGACATCCCCACCATTTCCTGAAGCGGGTCCCCGAGGCCATCCTGAATGGCAAAGGCAATCACGCTGATCACAAACATGACCAGAAACGCCTGGGAAATCCGCTGAACCAAAAACGCTAACATGGAAAGCTTCCGGATAAGGCTTGCAAACAAAAGGCCGGCGCCGGATCACTCCAGCGCCGGCCGGCCATCAAAGGCAGTTACTCAACAACCAGATCACCCAGGTACGGGAAGTTCATGACATTGAGCACCGGCTCAATATTCACGTTCTTCTTGGAGGCCCAGGCCAGGTCCTGCCAGTGCAGCGGAACAAAGGCGGCATCATCGTACAGACGCTGTTCCACTTCCTGCAGCATGGCGGCACGCTTGTCCAGGTCGGTCTCGACGTTGGCCTTCTGTACCAGGGCGTCGATTTCCGGGTTGCAGTAGTTACCGGCGTTGTACTGGCCAGCGCCAGTGTCGGCATCCGGGCAGAAGGTCAGGAACTCGTAGAAGTTGGCGGAGTCCTCGGTATCCGCGTGCCAGCCGATCATCATCATGTCAGCGGCGCGGTTGTCATACTCCGGCCAGTACTGGGCCTTTGGCAGGGTTTTCAGATCCACCTTGATGTTGATGCGCGCCAGCATGGCAGCCACTGCCTGAGCGATCTTGTCGTCGTTCACGTAGCGGTTGTTCGGCGCCATCATGGTGATTGTGAAACCGTCCTCGTAACCGGCTTCCTTCATCAGCTCCTGGGCCTTGGCCACATCGAAGCGCGGTGTGAGGGACTCGTTATGGCCCTGGTAGCCTTCAGGCGACATCTGGGCAGCAGGGGTGGCGAAGCCTTTCATGATCTTGGCGGCAATGCCTTCCTGGTTGATGGCATAGGCAATCGCCTGGCGAACCTTCGGGTTCTTGAAGGCTTCCACTCGCTCCTGGTTCATGTGGAACAGGATGATGCGGGTGCCACTCATGGTGACCAGGTTGGCGTTCTTGTCGTTGCGGATCCGCTCCAGATCATTGGGCGGAACCGGGGCGATAAAGTCGACACCACCGGACAGCAGCGCAGAAACCCGGGTGTTGTTCTCTTTGATCGGAGTCAGCACGATCTTGCCGACGTTACCCGGGGACTCGGTATCCCAGTAGTCGTCGAAGCGCTCGAACTCGACGCGGACACCCTGCTTGCGTTCGGTCACGGTGTAAGGGCCGGTGCCCGACAGATTCTCGGATGCGAACGAGTTGCCATGTTTGAGGATGGCGCTCT
>NZ_DDOI01000139.1:7544-16206 GCF_002341575.1 Marinobacter sp. UBA2498
GCTGTCGAACGGGAAGATATAGGTGGCGGTGTTCAGCAGCAGCGGATAGGGCTCACTGGTGACCAGCTCGAAGGTGTAATCATCGATGATGTTGATGCCGCTGAAGGGCTTGAAGATGGCCTTGAAATCCTGGCTCTGCTTCAGGCGGTCGAAAGTGAACTTCACATCCGCGGTCGTCAGCTCGTTGCCGGAATGGAACTTCACGCCCTAACGGAGTTTGAAGCGCATGGTGTTTTCATCAACCCGGGTCCAGCTCTCTGCCAGGCGCGGCTCGAAACCAAGATCCTTGGTCCAGCGCAACAGCGGATCAAAGGTCATATGAGACAGCTGGAGAATGCCACCAGACAGCTGCTCATGAATGTCGAGGGTCACGGGGTCGGCGTCGTACGCCATCTTCAGTTCCTTGGTCGCCTCGGCAGACAGGGCTACCGGCGCCGCCGCCAGGGCCATGGAACCGACAAATGCTGCAATCAGTTTTTTCATCGCGTTTTCCGTCGCTGTTTTAGGAATTTTCACGGAACATCGGCGCAGAACGGCGCCGAATGCCTGGCCAACAAGCTAGTCTCGGAAAACACTTAGGGCAATCGAAATTGCGACATGGGGCTATACGCCAGGTGAATGACCTGATTTGGCGCAGACTTACAGCCGGAAAACCAGAGGCAGGATCAGGGCAGTAAACACACCGGTAAGTCCCATTCCCAGAGACGCAAACGCGCCGGCGCTATGGCTGATTTCAAACGCCCTCGCGGTTCCGATGGCATGGCCATTCAGCCCCAGGGCAAAGCCCAGAATCCGTTCGTCCTCAACAGGCAAAAGCCGCGCGAGCAGGTCAACGAAGAGGGTTGCCACCACGCCCGTGATCAGGAGCCCGCCCATCATCAGGGGCACCGAACCGCCCAACTGCTCGGTAATACCGATGGCGATAGGCGCAGTAACCGACTTGGGCGCCAGCGATGCCAGGACCTCCGGTGTGGCCCCCAGAGCCCAGCCAATCACCACGGCGTAAACCGCCGCCATGGTGGCGGCAATCGGCAGCGTGACCACAATCGGGCGCCACATGGCACGGATATGGTGCATCTGCTGGTACAAGGGAATCCCGAGTGCGACGGTGGCAGGCCCCAGCAACACCGTCAGCCACCGCGCGCCCTGTTGGTAATCCTGGTAATCCACCGCCAACGCGATGAAGCCAGATAAAAGACACGCAGACAAAACAACCGGCGGCAGCCAGATAGGCCGGCCAATGCGGGAGAACAGCCAGTTGCCGGCAAAAAAGGCACCGAGGGTCAAACCGATCGCAAGAATCGGGGTGGCGGCAAGCGACTCCGGCAGGGCCTGGAAGCGCGCAAGGAGCTCACTCACCATCGCTAACGCCTCTTTTCGTCACCGCCTTCATCAACAACAAGGTAGTCAGCACACTGAGAAAGGTGCCCACCAGCAATGCCGCCGCAACCGCCAGCCACTGCCCGGAGAACTGGTTCGCCGTGAAAAACACACCCACCACCCCCGGCATGATCAAGAGCACCAGCACCGATATAAGCCCCTGGCTGGCCCGAGCAAGATCATCACTCACGTTGCCTTTAAGCATCAGCGTGAAGGTAATGACCACCATCCCCAGCACGCCGCCACTCACCGGCAACGCCAGCAGCAGGCGCACAGACTCGCCAAGAATAAAAAACAGCACCAGAACCAGAAAACCACGCAACATCGGCATGCGCTTACACTCACCCGGGAAAGAATTGCATTACACTAGCCCAAACCCCTATCCCGATACCAATGCAGGAAGCCCATGGCGCTCAAAGCAACCATCCTCAAGGCGACGCTCAACATCGCCGACATGGACCGTCACTACTACGCGGATCATCAATTGACCATCGCCCAGCATCCGTCGGAAACGGACCTGCGCGTGATGATCCGGCTGCTTGCCTTTGCCCTGAACGCCGGCGACACCCTCGAATTTACCAAAGGCCTGAGCACCGATGATGAGCCAGAGCTGTGGCAGAAAGACCTGACCGGCGAAATTGAATTATGGATCGAGCTTGGCCTGCCAGAAGAAGACCGAATAAGGAAGGCCTGCAACCGCGCCGGGAAAGTGATCCTCTACACCTATGGCGATCGCGCATTCCCAGTCTGGTGGGACAAACATCACGGCAAGCTGGAACGTTTCGACAACCTCACCATTGTTCACCTACCCGGCGACAGCACTGAGGCCCTGGCAGCGCTCGCGGACCGGTCCATGAGCTTCCAGGTGACCATCCAGGATGGCGAGGTCACCTTCAGCAATGACAACAATCTGGTATCGATTACCCCCGAGCAGCGACTACCCCAGAACTGAGGTCAGGACTTGCCGCCGGGGGCTGGACAGACACCCGCTACGCACGTAAGATTGCGCACTCGAAATCGGCGAGTCATCGTCGAGCTCGAAGCGCCCGTAGCTCAGCTGGATAGAGCGTTGCCCTCCGGAGGCAAAGGTCATAGGTTCGAATCCTATCGGGCGCGCCATTATTTTCAAAGGCTTGCGTGAAAACGCAGGCCTTTTTTATTTGCCTGTGCCCAAATTGTGCCTTGCTGGAGCCCAGTCACTTTAGGCCGCTGCTATATCACTCAGTAAAAAGACCATTGCACGGTTTCCACCTCACCATCTCCAAGGCACAGCCACTCCGCGTTATCTATGAATCCAAAACGCCTTGTTGTCGAAACCTTTGGTCGCAATGCGAACATTGGAAGCAACCAATTAACGCTTCTTCCCGCATTACTTCGAAACCTATATGAGGGAAAGCACACTTTTTCAGTATACAGCTATTTCACATTCCCCCTGAAACCAAGCATAAACGGGTTGCAGTAGCCATCTGGGCAAACGGCATCCTGACTCTCGTCCAGATCGCGGAAAGGACTTTGCCGGCAGCTTGGCGCTGATTGCCGATGCTATACATAACTTCTGGGACATGGCATCGCTGATTATCGCGTTCGCGGCCCGTAAGATTGCGCGTCGCCCGGCTGAATAAAAGCTGACCTTCGGCTACGGGCGAATAAAGGTAGGTGTTGCGCTGTTAAATACACCACCTTGATCATGATAGGGCCCTACCTGATATACGAGGGTGTCATGCGGTTCCCAGATCCGCTGGAACTCAAGGGGTGTTGGGTAGTCTGACTTACATTGTTGCACTGATAATGGACGCGTTGAGCGCGCTGCTGACCTACTCAATGCAGAAGGGCAGCGTTAATATTCATGCGTTGTTTTACACAACTTGTCTGATGCGTTTGCGTCAATAGCAGTGTTATAGGCGGAGCTCTTATCTTGCTCTACGACATGCGCTGGGTTGATTCCGCAATCACCATTGGCATGGCCAGCTATATTCTCTACCTGGACCTGACAGAAATTGGCGGGACCATCAGAACACTCATGCTGGGGAGTCCCGAGGATATCGGCACAGATTCCGTCATTGGGGCAGTATCAGACTTAGAAGGAGTTATCGACTTCACCCCGTACATTTTTGGCAGGTGGGTGAGCATGATGCCTCGCTCGACGCCCGTGTGGTTGTCGAAATAAGTACATGGAATGAACTTGAGAAAATCAAGGACAGGATAAAACAGGCTCTGGTGAAAGAATTCAACATAACTCATTCAACACTGGAATTTGAACACCCTGACTACAAGCACGAGGGAGCTCATACCTATGGGCATGGTTAACAGACGCGCTACGTAACATACCTTATCATGCAGAATCCAAACGAATGGCGAATCACAAAGGCACGAGGACTTCATGCAAGACATGATTGAGCGCCATCAAGTTTGCCTACCTCATCGCTGTTGTTCTCGGCCTTTTAGAGGGCCGGAAACCTCCCCAAGCAATATGATGCCAGAATATCTGCCTGGGACAATACCCAGGCTCTTGCTTTATAACAACATTACCCAGACACCAATGCATCATCAGACCTCGCCAGAATCTCGAAAGCAATATGGCGAGGTCTAACTTTCTTTACGCTTCGGAAAAACTCCTGCATTTCCAGAGATAGTAACCTACCGGTATCACCAACAGCGCCAAAATCACAGCAGATATCATCCCACCGACCATTGGTGCAGCTATGCGCCCCATGACTTCGGAGCCGGTACCAGTGCCAACCATGATAGGCACCAAACCTCCGATAATAGCAGCAGCAGTCATCATTATAGGCCGCACGCGCAATCCGGCACCATGAAGCACGGCATGGCGCAACGTCTCGCGTCTTGGAGTCGCCCCCTTCTCCTTACAGGTTTGCAACATTTCCTCGTAAGACTGGTTCAGATACACCAGCATGATCACACCAATCTCCACGGCAACGCCGGCCAGCGCAATGAAGCCTACACCGACCGCAACCGAAAAGTTATAGCCCAGCAGATACATCAGCCAGATTGCGCCAATCATGGCAAACGGCAGCGTACCCATGATGATGCCCACTTCCGCAAAACGGCGGAAGTTCAGGAACAGCAGAATGACGATAATCGCCAGCGTCAGCGGCACCACGTAGGTGAGCTTTTCCTTGGCACGCAGCATGTACTCATACTGGCCAGACCAGGTAACCGAATAGCCCGCAGGCAGGTCAAGTTCCTTGTTCACGGTGGCCATGGCCTGCTCCACATAAGTGCCGACATCGACCCCTTCAATATCCACGAAGGTCCAGCCATTGAGGCGGGCGTTTTCACTTTTGATGGCGGGAGGACCGTCTTCAACCCGAATATCGGCGACGTCGGCCAGCGCAATCCGTTGCCCCGTTGACGTAACGATTGGCAACTGCTCGAGCTTCTCTGGGGAATCCCGGTAGTCCTGGGGATAGCGCAGATTGACCGGGTAGCGCTCAAGCCCTTCGATCGTCCGTGATACATTAATACCGCCGATCGCCGAAGCAACAATCTGCTGAACATCCGCTATGTTCAGTCCGTAGCGGGCTGCTCGCTCGCGATCGATATCCGCCTTGATGTATCGACCACCGGCAACCCGCTCTGAATAAACAGAGGCGGTGCCGGGAATATCAACGATGATTTCCTCAAGCCGTTTGCCAATGTCCTGGATAATGGCAAGATCCGGACCTGCCACTTTGATACCGACTGGCGTTTTAATACCCGTCGCCAGCATATCGATGCGGGTTATGATGGGCATGACCCAGGCATTAGTTACCCCCGGGAAACGGATCAGGGTATTGAGCTCCTGCTTGAGCTTTTCCGTCGTCATCCCTTCCCGCCATTCATCCCTGGGCTTTAACTGGATAAATGTCTCGATCATCGTCAACGGTGCTGGATCGGTCGCGGTATCCGCCCGCCCGACTTTGCCGAATACCGTTTTTACTTCCGGTACCGTGGCAATCAGTTTGTCGGTTTGCTGCAGCAGCTGCCGGGCCTTGCCAATTGAAATACCCGGGTAGGTGGTTGGCATGTACATCAGGTCGCCCTCATCCAGCGGAGGAATGAATTCACTCCCGATTTTGGTGGCCGGCCACAGGCCCACAACCAGTGCAAGCAGTGCGGCCATAACCGTACTTTTCGGGAATCGAAGGACGAGCTTCAGCGCCGGCAGATAGGCACCGACCAGCAGACGATTCACGGGATTCTTGTGTTCCGGCAGCACTTTGCCGCGAATGAAATAGCCCATGAGCACGGGAACCAGCGTCACCGCCAGGGCCGCACTGGCTGCCATGGCGTAGGTCTTCGTGAAAGCCAGCGGTGCAAACATCCGGCCTTCCTGCGCTTCCAGCGCAAATACCGGCACAAAACTGACGGTGATGATCAGGAGCGAAAAAAACAGGGCTGGCCCGACCTCGGAGGCCGATCTGGCCACGACCTCCCATCGGTTCTCAGGGGTTAACGGGGTCCGCTCCATATGTTTGTGCATGTTCTCGATCATGACGATGGCGCCATCGATCATCGCCCCGATCGCAATCGCAATCCCCCCGAGGGACATAATATTGGCGTTGATTCCCTGCCAGTACATGACAATAAAGGCCGCCAGAATGCCAACCGGCAGGCTGAGAATCGCCACCAACGACGAGCGAACGTGGAACAAAAAGATGATGCACACCAGGCCCACCACCAGAAACTCTTCAAGCAGCTTGAACCCGAGATTATTCACCGCCCGCTCAATCAGACCGGAGCGATCATAAACCGTTACCACCTCGACACCTTCCGGCAAACTGGATTTCAGTTCCTCCAGTTTCGCCTTCACGCCATTGATGGTTGCCTGGGCGTTTTCACCGAAGCGCATCACTACTATGCCACCGACGGTCTCGCCTTCGCCATTCAGCTCAGCCACCCCGCGCCGCATCTGCGGCCCAATCTCAACAGTGGCCACGTCTTTCAGGAGCACGGGGGTGCCGTTGTCATCAAGCCCCAACGGAATCGACAGCAGGTCCTCACGGGACTGGATGTAGCCGGACGTGCGCACCATGTATTCCGCCTCGGCCATCTCGATGACCGAGGCGCCCACTTCCTGATTGCCCCTCTTGATGGCGTTCTGGACATGAGCCAGGGGAATTCCCAACGCCCTGAGCTTTTCCGGGCTGACCTTGACCTGATACTGCTTCACCATGCCACCAAGCGCGGCCACTTCGGACACGCCTGGCACTGTTTGGAGTTCGTATTTCAGAAACCAGTCCTGCAGGCTGCGCAGCTGGCTCAGATCGTTGTTCCCGGTGCGATCCACCAGAGCGTAGAGGTAAACCCAGCCAACCCCGGTTGCGTCCGGCCCCAGTTGCGGGCGGGCCGAGTCTGGAAGGCTCGGGGCCACCTGGGACAGGTACTCCAGCACCCGGGAGCGAGCCCAGTACATGTCGGTGTCTTCATCGAAGATCACATAAACGTAGGAGTCCCCAAAGAAGGAGTAACCCCGGACCGTCTTGGCACCCGGCACCGACAGCATGGCGGTGGTCAGTGGATAGGTCACCTGGTCTTCCACCACTTGTGGTGCCTGGCCCGGAAAGCTGGTTTTGATAATGACCTGCACATCCGAAAGATCCGGCAGCGCATCTACCGGCGTCTTGCTCAGCGAGTAGAGGCCAAGCCCTGTAATAAGCAAGGTGGCCAGCAATACCAGAAATCGATTACGAACAGACCAGTGAATGATGGCAGCGATCATGATTCGCCTCCGCCATGATTCATGGAACTATGGTCCATCGTCTCAGGTTCGCTTTTGGGCTCCGCTTTCTCCGGATCCATGACGTGCCCCGAATGATCCATCTGTGAATCCATGGCGTTGCTGCCTGATGCCGACATTCGCTGGAAATCCGAAGTCTTGCTGGACTCGGAGTCGATCAGGAACTGCGCAGACGTCACCACAGTTTCCCCAGGCTCAATCCCCCCCAGTATTTCCGCGTACTTATCGCCAATCCGCCCCACAGTGACGTTAACGGACTTGAAGGCACCCTGTTCCAGCGCCACCACCAGACGGTCGCTTTGTCCAGTGCGGATGATCGATTCACGCGGCACCAACAGGCGTCTTTGCCCACGATCCCCCTGGACCTCCAGGCGAGCAAACATGCCGGGCAGCAAAGCTCCGTCGGAATTGTCAAACCGCATCCGGACCCGGGCCGTCCGGGTTTCCGGATTAACCTCGGGATACACATAGTCCACTTTTCCGCGCCACTGGCGCCCGGGCATGTAATCCAGGGTCATCATCACCCGGCTATCGCCCTCCACGGCCGAGAGCTGGCTTTCAAATACCTCGCCAATCACCCAGACTTCATCCAGTGCAGCAATCGACAAAACCCGGTCTCCGGGCTTTATGAACATGCCCTCGCGAACGTTCAGATTGTCGATAACGCCCGAGCTTGGGGCGTATACGGTCATCGTTCTCTGTATGTTTCTTGTCTGGCGCAGCTGCCGTATCAGGCTAGCCGGCACATTCAGAGCAGCCAACCGTTCCTCAGCGGCATTGATCAGTCGCTGATTCCCCCGGTTCAGTGCCAGGAGCAACTCCTCCTGAGCATTGACCAATGTGGGTGAATAGAGGGTATACAGAGGCTTGCCTTTTTCGACTGGTTCCCCCTCAGCTTTCACGTAGAGCGCTTCGATCCAGCCCTCTACTCTGGGATGCACGTGGGCCATCTCATCTTCGTTATATTGGACGTAGCCCACAGTAGTGATGGTGTTCGGCAAGCGTCCCTGGATGACGGGCTCGGTGCGAACTCCCAGGTTGTTGACCACGGCAGGCGAAATACGAACGGTACCGGCCGGGTCGTCAGCTGACCCGGCATCCTCAAACACTGGAATCAGGTCCATCCCCATAGGTGATTTCCCGGGTTTGTCGCTTTTAAAATTAGGGTCCATGGGCGCCACCCAGTAGAGCGGCTCCTTTTCCTCGTTACCGACCCCATCTACGGTTGGATCTGAAACCATTCCCGGTGCCAGCCAATAGGCGGCACCGACGCCAGCGATCCCGCCGAGCACTATAAAGCCCAATGGACGAATGAAATTAGCCATGATGATCAATCCTGCAAATCGGTCATTGAAAAGGAGGGAATGTTTGAGGCTTCCGTGGTCAAATAACGGAAACTTGCCAGAGTTTTGGCCCGCTCGGCCATCATCTGGATCAATTCGACCTCGGCATTGAGTTCGGAGATCCTTGCGCGTACCGCCTCAGCAAAATCACCGTCGTCATTGTTATAGGCGGTCAGCGAGGCATCGGCCTGCTCTTCCA
>NZ_DDOI01000139.1:16279-22668 GCF_002341575.1 Marinobacter sp. UBA2498
GCGGAAGAAGAGTTTGCTGATACAAGTCAATCCGATCATCCAATCGCTCAATGCGGGCCAACGCCGAGCGCGCCTTCGCCTGGAGCGATCGGATTCTCAGAACCCGATCCGTTTTTTCGGCTTCCAGTCTGGCTGCAGACGCGTTGAGCCGTCGGTCTTGCCGGTTTCCTGTGAATATGGGCAGGTCAAAACCGATACCAATAGAAAACAGGTCTGCCCTGTCCTGGCCGTTCGGAGCTCGGTCACGGTAACCATATTGTGCGAAGACCGACCACTCTGGTTTGTAGGCTTCCCTGGCAAGGTCTACGTCAATGTCCTGTACATCAATCAGTTGATCTGTGGCGCGAACCGACGGGTGACGGATGACAGACTCCACACTGGTCTCCGGCCAGCTGCTGGAAACATCTGCCAATAACAGAGGAGGAATGTTTTCGGCGACCGAGAGCTGGGCCCGCCTGGAACCGATCCATTCCCCTAGAGCTTCTCTGCTGGAAGCCAACTGAGTATGCAAAGCGGTCAGCCGATCTTCAAGCCGAGTCAATTCCAGCGAAGCACGAATAACATCTTGTTGTCTGGAGCCCATTGTCGCGGAGGTATATCCAGCTTCCGCAACATCCGCCAATTGCTCGAACAGCCCCCGGTTCTGTTCAATGAGGCGGATGCTTTCCTGGGCTTTCCAAAGATCGAGCCATAGGTGGGTCGCCGTTTCGGTGACCTGCGCACGACGATTCTGTCGGAGGTAAGGCTGTACACCGGCCAGTTCTTCTTTCTTTGCGCTAGCCAAGCGGCGGCTGTCTCCACGAGGAATTCGCTGTGTAATGCCAATCGTGCCCTGGGTCATGGGCTCTTGCCCGGTATCAAAAGTATCCAGAGGCAGATTTGCCGCGCCGATCATTACCCGGGGATCGGGAAGCGCGCCCTCAGCAACAGACTCTTCCATCAGCGCATCTTGTTTGTAAGAGCTCTGGCCCAGCCAGGGATCGTTTTCAGTTGCTGTTTCGATGACACTCTGGAGCTCCAGCCTTGGCTGAGCCCACCCGGAAATGCTGCTAAACAGCAACACACCCAAAATGGCTTGCTTAGTGAAAAGGGGGCGGATGAACAACGTAGGATCTCCGTAGAAGGCATGTAAGAGCGCCTATATTAGATTTAAAAACTGAAACGAAGCTGAAATTAAGGGCGCATGGATATTATTTTGACCTGACTCAATTATCTTATCACGAACAGAACTTCCCACATATTGAATAGGCTTTCTTTTTTTCAGCCAGGTTTCAGGAACTGATGATTTAACGAAGCCATCGACCACTCTCTCAATGCCAGCACTTGACGGTAGTATGCTGAAACCAAGACATGAAAGAATCCATAATGAAATGGAAAAAGATCACGTGAATAAAAACATTCTGCATGATACAAAACTGCAGCGACGCCATGAAGAAATGACACGCCTGGGAGCGTCATAAGCTGGAATGAAGGCACGCGGACAGATGTCTGGCAGAAAAGGACGAGCCCATCATCGCGCTCTAGAGAAAAATCAAACAAAGTCTGGCGTCTGGAAAATGCAATCCAAAACACCGCTGGCGCGACCAGCCACAAAAATCATGACTGGCCATATAATTCATTTACCGGGATCTTGGCGCAAAATTGATCACTTAAACATGAACATAAAATAATCAGTATATATATATTTCATTTGCACCTTGACTAGAATTTTCTTGGTTAGCCAATATTAATAGCCGAGATTTCCCTTTATTTTTTACATATGAAAAATCAACGATAAAAGAGCTCAATTCATATATGGGAAACACTGTAAAACCTGAATCTAAACCACCATTATCCCAGCGAGCTCTGATTAATTTATCCGCCCCTGAAGCGGGAGCTAACCCAGAAAAACCTGACCTTCTTTGCCTGATATAGGTCAAGACAGTTCCATTATTTACAATTACTTTCCTGGGAATAGACAGATACTCCTCATTAACGGAAAAAGCGTAATCAGGTGATGTAGTGATTTCCCGCTCCTCCAAGCGTTTAATTAATCTTGGCGAGGAAACTTTGCCCAAGTCTAGCTGTGGCCAAGGCTTACGGCTGGGGCTCCGCAGTTCAAGATTTTCTTCACCCACTACTATAGAGGTTGTATTATCAACAGGGAAAACAGAGAAAATCATTTTCTCAGCATTAGACAAAACAATTGAGTCACCACGAACATCGCCGCCCTCCGCAAAAGCAAATGCTGGTTTCCCAATGTCGCCTTGCAACAACTCATATCTTTGGGTGTAAAGCTGATTGTTGATAAAGCGTAACGCAATATTCTCGGTTTTTTTGGTTTCTTCCCGCAACTCCTGCTCAGAGACTTCAAAAAGTTGAGAGTAAAGCTTCGTGTATTGCCCTTTGCCTGAGATATCTCGGTCTTGCCCCCACACCACAGCAATCTCCGGATTCGAATCTGAGTCTGACTGACCAACCGATAAGAAGATTGCTTTCGAATTTTTGAGGCTGGACGCGAGTGCATCAACTCTTTTTATCCTGTTGCCATCGAAGACGCCCAGCACCAATGAGGAATCCGACAGAAAAACCAGTTGATCCTCCTCGCGGTCCGACCATGAGAGCGCCTCAACCATTTTCGGATTGAAATCCTCTGGCAGAGGAAGAACGCTGCGAGAACTAACCTCCTCTCGCAATGCAACTTCACTTTGATCGTTCTCGTCAATCAGTACAGAAAGCAAGTACTTTTGAGAATCGGTGGACTTAATAGACACTGCAATTCTATCGCTGATTTGAAGTACCTCGAGAATCAGCCCTTCCTCGGAAGATCCTGAACCACCAAACTTAACATCGAAGCCCTTGATATTCAGACGCCCCAACAGGGCAAGGAATTCTTTGTCTGCACTCAAACCATCAATATTTGATACCACCCTGATGCTCTTCTTTCCCGTCCATTCTGACAGCGAGTCCAAGGGTAGGTCGTAGACTTGAGCTTGAGCACCTGACACTGCAAAAAAAACAAGGAAGATCAGGAAAAATGGCTTCATAACATGCCCCTCAAAAAAATTGAGGCCCCGTCCCCGGCGCCTCAATTCTAGTTCCTCCAATCGCAATAAGTATCCTGGGATCAGTAATTCCAGTTCAATTCAAGCATTGCGACATAAGCTGCATCGTCTGCACCAGTTGCGTCCTCAACGCCTTTACCTGGCAGGAAACTGGAGAGTACCAGCCTTGGAGCAAAGTACTGGTTGGCCTGGTATTTGATCGCGACATCAAGCTCGGTTCCGGCATAGCTGTCCACGGATCCACTTGCAGTACTGAGCGTTTCAAGCCCCCCCGTTTGCTGGAACCACATCGGGAAAATCTGCGCCTGATATGACAGCTTAGGCGAGATCGACGCTAAATTACCCGAACTGCCAACGGAGAGCATGATTTGGCCCGGATTGTTACCAGTACCGGCATTGGAAATACCACCATACCCAGCGCCACCAGGACCAGCCTGGTCAAGGGCGAGGCCGTAGAGGCCCGATGCTATCGCTTGGTTAGAGTTCGGCTGCCATCCCAAGAACTGGCCGTCAATACCAATCAGGGGCGAGTATCTACCAATGTCGGTGATGCCCAGCCAGCCCTCTACATCATTATCGGTAGGGTCGTCGTCCCCGCTGGCTACTCGCAGTGCTATGAAGGGGTTGAAGGACTCATTAAGCGGGTACTCAAGGCTCGCGTAGCCGGCAAAAGCACTGATGTCGTCACCATTGTCGAAACTCCCGGTCACACCGAGCGCTTCGGCCCGAACCTTCATAGCGCCAACATTTCCGATGTATTCGACACCGTAATAGGTTGCTTTCGCACCTTTCTGCTGGTTGTCGCTATAAGTCAGGATGGGCGAAATACGACTACCTTTCCCCAGATCGATATCAAATTTCGAAGCAAACACATCCCAGTCCAACTCACCGTTGGCGGGATTGGCCCCAGGGGCCTGTATGTCCGAAATGAGCCCATCTGTAATCGGCATCCAGAAAACATCATAGCTACCGAACGAAGTCTTGCCGGTAGCGCCGAACAAGGGATGGTCGTCGCCGTATAGAAGCCCGCCGGAAGCCAGATCCAGATTCTTGAAGGTCCAGCCGCCTTGAAGGGTAAATGCCGGATCGAAGGTATAGGTGAAGAAAGCCTGCTCCAGGCCAAATCTCTCGCCTCGGTATGCGCGATCGACAGAATTGGCGTCGAGGGCAAAGTCGTTCTCAAGAAGTATTTTGCCTGTCCAGTTATCACCGGTCGCCACTACGCCAAGCCTGACCTCAGCCCTGACATACTCATCTCCAACCTGAACACCGCCCGCAGAAGTTCCCGTGGCACCATCATCGACGCTGCTGTCCAGATCGAAATTAGAAAAATAGGTTGGTTGAAATTTGCCTTGGGTAAGAATATCCAACTTGATTCCTGAAGCCGTAGGAACTTCCACCGCTAATGCTGCAGGCACTCCGTTCGCAGCTATCAGCACCCCCAAAACTCCCTAACCGATTCGCTTTCGTATTATTTTCATTGATCCTCCACCATCTCTGAAACGAGATTTTATTTGTTGCAGCCCAATAACCTTAGGCAGATCCGATCTATACCAGAGAAACCTGAAACGAACCTGAAAGCTCCATTACAACTGGGGAAGGCTCTGAACAAGTCTCCTTAGAAAAACCACTCCACCTCCACCAGGGCCAGCGGATCCAGTTTCCCGTATTCACTGTCATCGCCTCCTCCGAACCACTGGGCTCCGGCTGTAAAATAGATCTCCTGGCTCAGTGGCAGTATCCATGTGGATCTCGGATAAAGTACCCAGCTGGCATCATCGGCATTCAGGATGGTCACCACCCGGTACTGCCAGAACGGATTGATATCCTGCCATACCAGAAGTCCGGCATAATGGCGCCCGGCATACAGGGGTTGTGCAGCCACAAGGTTGGCCAGAGCTGTCGTTCCAGGCGATAACGGCTGGCCATTATAGAAATATTCAACGGCCAGGTTGAGCCCGTTGCGAAATGCCCAGTTCAGGTCGGCCACCCCCTGCCAGTATCTATCTCCGCTATCTGTCTCACTCCAGACAAGTTCTGCACGCCAGCCGGTGCCGGCCGCGGAGCCACTGCCGCTGACACCCGCTTTAGTGACGTCGGCGAATTCGCCCATCATCACGCCGGCATCGACTCCAGCAAAAAAACGCTTGGCCCGTGCGGCCGTACTGGCATTCTGGTCCCTGTGTTGCGGCGCATGAACGACGCTGATCTGGCCCGTTGCACCCCAGGATCTGTCCCATAACAGCGCATCCACACCAATGCGCTCATCTGGCTCGAGTTGGAGTGGGCTGACAGGATTAAGAATGTCCATGGGGTTCCAGATCAGCGCCGTGGACCAATTCACCTGTTGGCGGCCAAACCGGAAATCACCGACCGGGGAGCGCCACTGAATCGTGCCCCGGTACAGTTGATGACGCGCCAGGGCATCCCCCGATTCATGCACGTTCCCCTGCAGATCCCAGTAGCGCGGATCGGCAGCATCCCTGAGCAGGGCAAACTCGGGGCTGTCCAGAAAACTGCCAGTCACCAGTTCCAGGTCGTAGGCCGCATCCACAACCCAGTCCTGATATCGGTAACGGGGCTCAATACGCAGGCGAGTAAGGTTCGAGAAGTAGCGATTGTCGTCAATCAATGAGCGCGACCCAACGCTCAGATTCTTGAGCGATCCCGAATGGCTGAAGTCCGCCTCCGCGCCTGACGCCAGCATTAGCCAGGCCATCGCGACCAGCATCAGTGGAGATCGCCTAACCATGCCGGATCGCCTCCACCGGATCCAGTCGCGAGGCCCGCCAGGCCGGATACAGTGCCACCAGCACCGAGCACAGGAACAACAACAGGCTGGGTAGCCAGACGTGATCGAAGATCATCACCGGATGGATGCGATCGGTAATACCGGGGATGGCTTCCAGTGCACCACTGATCGAGGACAGATCGATGCCGGCATTGCCAAGCCAGACGACAAGCAGTCCGCCAACCACCGTTCCAGCCACCATTCCCAGTATTGCGAGAAAGAACGCCTCGAACAGAATCGTCAGCAGCAGCTGACCACCCCGGGTGCCCAGCGCCAGCATAACGCCCAGTTCCGGGGTGCGCTCCATCACTGACATCACCATGGTGTTCATGACACCGATGGCCACCACGACGAAGACCACCGCCAGAATGAGATAGAAATCCACCTGGCTCATTTCCACCATCTGCACCACCACCGGGAGCAAGGTCTCCCAGTCCTGGGCCACCAGTCCATCGTTGGTCAATTGCGGCGACTGGTTCAGGGTTCGCGCCAGGCCGGTACTCTCTGCGCGGTCTGACAGCCTAAGCACGATCCGCGAGACTTCATCTTCCAGC
>NZ_DDOI01000139.1:22756-24398 GCF_002341575.1 Marinobacter sp. UBA2498
ACTTCATCTTCCAGCAGGCCACCCAGGCGGCGGGCGGCGTTGATATCGGTGAAGACATACTCGGTGTCGAACAGGTCACTGCCAGTGCGATAGATACCGCGAATGGCCTGGGCACTGGAGGCAAGATCTCCCCCAGCCTGCTGGACCGTAATGACCAGCTTGTCCCCCAATCGGGCACCCAGCTCCTCGGCCAGTTTCTGGCCAATCACGATTCCCGTCTCCCCGGATTGAACGTAGGTGCCCTGCTCCATGTAGCCGGCGAGTTTGGTAACCGCCCGCTCCTGTTCAGGAGCGATACCCACCAGTTCTACCGGCAGACTCTTCCCGGGGTTGGCCACCATGGCACGCAGCAATACCCGGGGTGCGGCCGCCTCAACCTTAGGACGCTCCTGCAACTGCCGCTGAAGTGCCCGACTGTCGGCAATACGTAAATCTGGCGACAGATCCACGTCGTGACCCTTTGCCATCACCTGCACATGCCCGCTGAGCTGCTGGGTCGAGTTCTGGATCATCTGCTCGAAGAAACCATCGGCGAAGGCGTACAGGAATAGATAGGCCGCCAGCCCGAATGCAGTGGCCGAGGCGGTAATCATCGACCGTCGCGGGTTTCGAAATACCGAACGGAGTGCCATTTGTGCAAAAATCAGCAGCCGATGATCAGACGTCACCTGCCAGTGGATCCGGCGGATACGGTTGATCATAGTTCGCCGTGCGCCCATCGCCTCCAGCGGGCTGTTGCGACCCGCGTTCCAGGCCGGGAGGGCGGCCGCCAGCAGGGCTACCGACACCACCACAATGCCAATCACAACCAGGCGCTGAGCTTCGATGGTGGGATAAACGATGCCACTGAGCCCCGGCATGGTATCCATGGCCTTGATGTAGGCGCTGAAATCCAGCCCATTGCTACTGAAATAGCCGGTCACCGACAACCCAAGTACCAACCCCAACAGGTAGCCGAGACCGGCCAGAACCGTTGTTTCGAGAAGCACCAGCCAGACGATGCGACTGCTGGGTGTGCCCAACGCCATCATTACACCGAATTCGCGGCCACGCTCCAGTACCGACATCAGAATGGTGTTAACGATACCGGCCGCCACCACCACAAACACCACGAAGATCACGATGTAGGCGACGGCGTCGTGAAAGGCAACCATCTGCACCAGCGATGGCATCAGCGCCGGCCAGCCCAGCACTTCCACGTTTCGATCGCGCAACTGATTCCCGACAGTACCGACCACCTCGTCGAGCCGGTCAGCATCCTGCACGCGGGCCGAGATCTCGGTAAACCGCCCCTGAAAGGCATACAGCGACTGAGCGGCCGCCAGGGGCATCTGGGCCACGAAGCCATCAATACGCTTGATACCGGTCTCGAATACGCCCACCACTTCGAACCGGTCGGCGCCAATAGAGCCGTCCGACGCCTGCACCACCAGTACCAGCTCGTCGCCCGGGGAGACATCCAGGGCACCGGCGGCATCGACGCCAACAAGAATTTCATTGCCGCGTTCCAGGTAGCGACCACGGACAATCGACCGGTCAAGCCGGGTGACCCGTGATTCCGTCGCGCTGTCGACGCCCATCACCTGTAATGCCCGTGACTGGTCTTCACGGCTGGCCAGGGCATGGCTCGTCACCCGGGGGG
>NZ_DDOI01000139.1:24520-24793 GCF_002341575.1 Marinobacter sp. UBA2498
AGGGCATGGCCCGTCACCCGGGGGGTGGTTGCCGCCACACCGGCTACGGCCGATACCTCCTCTGTGAGATTCCAGCGCTCGGCCAGGGCAATGTTCATCTCCCTGTCATCGTGAAAGCCCCGCTGATGTACCTTCAGGTCGCCGGTCACATAGCCCGTCATGTTGTTGATCATCTGGGCGTTGATGCCATCAATGAATGCCCAGAGAAACACTAGCCCACCGACACCGACGGCCACCGACAACAGTGTGATGGCCGTACGCCGACGATTGACC
>NZ_DDOI01000116.1:0-5184 GCF_002341575.1 Marinobacter sp. UBA2498
GTGCTATGGCCAGGGAACTGGAGGAAGCAGAAGCCGGCATAGAGGACTTGCGAAAGAATATGGAATCCATCACCAGGGTTCTGGATTCGATAAAGTCCATCGCCGACCAGACTAACTTGCTGGCTCTGAATGCCGCTATTGAAGCGGCCCGGGCCGGTGAACAGGGCAGGGGCTTCGCGGTGGTCGCGGATGAGGTGCGCAGCTTGGCCCAGAACAGCCAGAAGGCGACCGAGGAGATCAGTAGTTCCATCGAAACTCTGGTCAATTCGTCGGAGCGTGCTTCAAAGGTCGTTACCCGTTGCAGCACCCAGGCCAGAGGCATTTCTGAGCGGGCAGGAACCGTAGTATTGCAGCTTCGCGAGGCAGTGGAAGAGGTTGCCCGGATGTCCGGTATGGCGGAGCAGATTGCTACGGCTTCCGAAGAGCAATCAGCCACGGCCGAAGAAGTAACGCGCAACGTATCCACAATTGCTGAAAAGTCCTTGGAGACCAAACAGGCCATGGTCCAGATCTCCGAAGCCAGTGGTGACTTGGCGGAGTTGTCTCATCAGCTCAGGGATTCTCTGTCCCGCTTTAAAGTCAGCTGAGTATGAGGCGTGCCTTCAACACTTAGGCCTGGCACACAGAAAAAAACCCGCTGCGGCGGGTTTTTTTATGGCGGTTATTCGGTCTCTTCGGGGATCACCGGAGGCGGAAAGCCGCCCAGTTCTTTCCAGCGATTCACAATGCCACAGAACAGGTCTGCGGTTTTTTCCGCGTCATAGGCGGCGGAATGGGCTTCCTTGTTGCTGAACGGAATGCCCGCGAGTTTGCAGGCCTGGGCCAGAACCGTGTGGCCATAGGCCAGGCCGGCCAGCGTGGCGGTATCGAAGGTTGAGAAAGGATGGAACGGGTTACGACGGATGTCGGCCCGCAGCGCGGCTGCAAAGATGAAGTTATGGTCAAAGGTGGCATTGTGGCCCACCAGGACGGCTCGCTTGCAATCGTGGTTCTTCACCGCCTTGCGAATGGGGCTGAAGATCTCGCTGAGTCCTTCCCGCTCGGGTACCGCTTCTCGCTCCGGATTCCACGGATCAATACCCGTGAAATCAAGCGCGGACTGCTCCAGATTCGCGCCTTCGAAAGGATCGATCTGCTGAACGTGGGTTTCAGCGCGCCGCACCCAGCCATCGTCGTCCATGGTCAGTATCACTGCCGCCACTTCCAGCAGGGCGTCCCGCTCGGGATTGAAGCCAGCGGTTTCCACGTCGACTACAACAGGCAGAAACCCGCGAAAGCGGCGGGACATGGGATGCGGTGGTTTGTTTTCGTCAGTCACTCAAGCTCCGGTCTTGGCCGTGTGTGAGAAGGAATAAGTCAGGTTTACGCCAGTTTCCAGTGAACGGTTTCACCAGCCTTGAGGGGCACGATGGTTCCGTCAGCCAGCGGCAGCTCTGCCGGCATGGTCCAGGGGTCACGAATCAGGGTGATGGTATCGGTATTCCGCGGTAGGCCATAGAAATCCGGCCCGTTGAAACTGGCGAATGCTTCAAGTTTATCCAGGATGCCAAGCTCTTCGAAAATGTCCGCATACAGGCCGATTGCGCCGTAAGCCGAGTAACAGCCAGCGCAACCGCAGGCTGCCTCTTTGCGATCCTTCGAATGAGGGGCGGAATCCGTGCCCAGGAAAAAGCGTTTGTCGCCGCTGGCCACCGCGTCCCTGAGCGCCTGTTGATGGCGGTTACGCTTTAGGATTGGCAGGCAATAGAGATGCGGTCGAATGCCGCCTACCAGCATGTGGTTGCGGTTATACATCAGGTGCTGGGGCGTCAGAGTCGCACCGAGGTTGTCACCGGTGTGCTGCCGGACAAACTCTGCGGAATCGGCCGTGGTGATATGTTCCAGTACAACCTTCAGGTTCGGGAAAGCCTCGAGAGTGGGTGCCAGGACACGCTCCAGAAATACCTTTTCCCGGTCGAAAATATCGATATCGGCATCGGTTACCTCTCCGTGTACCAGCAGCAGCATGCCACAATCGGCCATGGCCTCCAGAACCGGATAGATGTTACGGATATCCTTCACCCCCGAGTCGGAATTGGTCGTTGCCCCGGCCGGGTAAAGCTTGGCAGCCACAACGCCGGCAGCCCTGGCATCCCGGATGGTCTGCGCCGTCATGCTCTCGGTCAGATACAGCGTCATCAACGGCTCGAACTCGGTGCCATTGGCAGCCGCCAGAATGCGCTCCCGGTAGGCTGTGGCATCGGCTGCGGTTGTCACCGGCGGTACCAGGTTGGGCATGATGATGGCGCGAGCGAAGCAGGCGGCCGTAGCCGGTACCACGTCGTTGAGAATGTCGCCGTCCCGTACGTGAAGGTGCCAGTCGTCGGGGCGTGTGAGCGTGAGCTTGTCTGTCATGGCGTTTGTCCGAAATACCTTTGGCGGGGCGAGCTTGTGCCCGGTTCTCTGGGAGCCGAAAAAATTTGGCGAATTATACCAGAAGGCGCGGGTGATTGTTTTCCGGTTGGTGGCTAAAGAACTTCCGGCTCAGGCCGTTAAACAGTCTGACTCTGCTAACTCCGGACACTGATGGCTAGCTCTATGGGATTTCGCCCCGGACAACTCCTGAATACTCTGCTGGTTGCCACGTTGCCCGTGGTGCTTCTGCCGGCAACCGCGCAGGCTGCCAGCTATGGCGCCGGAATCGAGAACAGCCAGTGGTATCTCGCCGAGTCGGTATTTGAATGCCGGCTGGTGCACGAAGTTCCCGGCTACGGTCGGGCGGTGTTCAATCATCGCGCCGGTGAAAGTCTCAGCTTTTTCCTGGAGTCTGATTCCGCATTGATGCGACCAGGGCGCGGCAGCCTTGTGGTCGAGGCACCGGCCTGGCGTCCGGGTGTGGCGCCGAAGCCCCTGGGAACGGTCAATGTCTCGGATGATCGCCGTCAGGTCTCGCTGGATACCCGTCAGGCGTTCGTGGTCGCCCATGGACTTCTGGACGGGATGCGCCCGACGGTAACCAGGGAATCGTGGTTTGATGGCCGCCCGGTGCGGGTTCAGGTCTCCAACATTAACTTCGCCGGCGAGTACCAGCGTTATCAGCGCTGTACGTCCAATCTACTGCCGGTAAACTTTGATCAGATCCAGCGCTCGAGGGTGCTCTTTGCCAGCGGCAGCACGCAATTATCCGATGCCGACAGGCAACTACTGGATAACATCGTGGCCTATGTGAACGCAGATTCCACGGTTGAGCGGATTTTCGTGGATGGTCATAGTGACAGTATTGGAAGCCGGATCGACAACCGTGCGCTTTCCGAAGATCGCGCCAATGTGGTGGCCGACTACCTCAAGGCGAGCGGTATTGATGAAAACATGATTACCGTTCGGGCTCACGGCGACCAGTACCCGGTATCCAACCGGCCCGCAGATAACCGGCGCACCAATATCCGCCTGCAACGGGCCGGTGACCGCCGGGAACTGCAGCAGGCTAACGGTTATGGCGGCGAACCCAGGGGCTGATTGGCGTCAGTAAACCGAATCCAGTACTTCCAGGTGGGCATTGACGCTTTCCGCCAGGGCCCGCAGATGGTACCCGCCCTCCAGGGTTGAAATGATCCGGTCATTGCTGTGCTCACTGGCGACACCCACAATCATTTCCGTTAGCCAGCGATAATCTTCCGTATCCAGATTCAGTTCTGCCATCGGATCCAGCCGGTGGGCATCAAAACCCGCCGAAATCAGGATCAACTGCGGTTTGAATTCATTCAGGCGCTTCAGCCATCCCGCCTCCACCTGCTTCCGGTACTCTTCAGACGAACAGTTTGCCTCAATCGGAATATTCACGATGTTGTCGGCCTGCCGGTGCACATGGGAGTGCGGGTAGAAGGGATGCTGGAAGCTTGAGCACATCAGGATACGCTCGTCGCCACTGACAATGTCTACGGTGCCATTGCCCTGGTGCACGTCGAAATCGATGATCGCGACCCGCTCCAAATGATGAAAGGTGAGGGCGCGCATCGCGGCGAGGGCAACGTTGTTGTAAAAACAGAACCCCATGGATTTCGCCCGCTCGGCATGGTGCCCGGGCGGCCGGGCACACACAAACGCGTTGGTAACCTGGCTGCTCATGACCATATCCACGGCCTGGATATTGGCACCAGCTGCCAGACGAGCGGCTCGAAGGGTGTCGGGCATCATGGCCGTGTCCGGGTCGGTAAACACGCGGCCGCGGGTCGGTTGCATCAGGTCCAGTTGATGGAGATATTTTTCCGGATGCACCATCAGAAGCTGATCACGGGTGATTTCTTCCGGCCGCACCCAGTCCAGCTTCTGGTCCAGGCCAGTATCAGCAAGGTAGCTGATGATGGCCGCCAGCCGCTCAGGGCTTTCCGGATGTTCCGGCCCCATGTTGTGTTTCATGAAGTCATCGTGGGAAAAGAATGCCGTGGTCATACGTCTCGGACTGCCTTCGATATGCTTATATTTTCTTCAAGCTTATCAGGGAAAACTGCACGATGCCGTGTTTCTTTGGTCTTATAACGGCGATAGTCATTTCACATCGGGGTATCAAGGCCTAAGATAAGAGTTACACTCATAAGTAACCTGTTTTATTACATTTATTTCCCAACGGTCTGCCGGCCGCATACAAAGGAGAGTCAGCTTGAGCACCCGGTATCTGGAGAGCCTGTTTAATCCCGCGTCCATTGCGGTGATCGGTGCGTCGGAGCGGGCAGACAACCTTGGCGGTATGGTGTTGCGGAACCTGATGGGGGGCGGTTATCCCGGCCGGTTACTGGTGGTGAACCAGAACGATTACGACAACGTGCACGGGGTGCCCTGCGTCAAGAAAGTCTCGAAAATGGAATTTTCCCCGGACCTGGCAATCATCTGTACGCCGCCGGATACCGTGGCCAAGACCATCAAGCGGCTGGGGGAGGCCGGGGTGCGCACTGCGATCGTTATGACCGGTGGCATGTCTCGTACTCACAGTAAAACCGGCCAGCCCCTGATGTATTCCGTTCGTGAAGCGGCCCGGGAAACCGGAATCCGGGTACTGGGCCCCAACACCATCGGACTGATGGTCCCCGCCCGCAGCCTGAACGCTACCTACGCCCATATGGGCGCCATCCCTGGCCGGGTTGCCTTCGTTGGCCAGTCCGGCACCATCGCCAGTTCTGTCATAGACTGGGCATTCGCCCGTGGTGTGGG
>NZ_DDOI01000116.1:5259-9106 GCF_002341575.1 Marinobacter sp. UBA2498
CCCGTGGTGTGGGGTTTTCCTACTTCCTGACCCTGGGCGATGGCATGGATATCGATCACGACGACCTGATCGACTACCTGGCGCAGGATACACAGACCCGTGCGATTCTCCTGCACATCGAAAACATTCCCAATGCCCGCCGCTTCATGTCGGCGGTGCGGGTGGCGTCCCGCACCAAGCCGGTGATTGCGGTGAAGTCCGGGCGTGTACCGGAGTCGGAGTGGTTTCCCCACGACCTTCCTGATGGCCTGAAACGCAGCGATCCGATTTACGACGCCATGCTTCAGAGGGCAGGTGTGCTCCGGGTGGATGGCCTTGGCCAGATGTTTGATGCGCTCGAGACATTGACGCGGATGCGTCCCTTGCGCCGCGAAACCCTGGCGATCATGGCCAATGGGGTCGGCCCCGGGGTGTTGGCCGTGGACCGGTTGGCGGATCTTGGTGGTGAACTGGCAGAGCTGTCGAAATCCAGCATTGAGAACCTGGCCGAGCTGCTGCCACCTTACTGGACCCGCAAAAACCCCATTGACCTTAACTACGATGCCTCGCCGGAACTTTACGGCCAGGCCATCAAGATCCTGGCAAAGGATCCGGAAGTGGCAAACGTTCTGGTGATGTATGCCCCGAGTCTGACGGAGGACAGCCTCCAGATTGCGGACGCGGTTGTGCAGGCGTCCAAGGGCACACGTCTGAATGTGTTCACCTGCTGGCTCGGCCAGAGTACGGTCATGGATGCTCGGGAAGAGTTTTACCGGGCCGGGCTGCCGTCGTTCTTCAATCCCGAAAAAGCCGTGATGGCATTCATGCAGCATGTTCGTCACCAGCGGGTTCAGCGGCTGCTTACGGAAACGCCGGAATCCTTTACCGACCACTTTGCAGACCGCACCCACACCCGTCATGTGGTCAACAGGGCCCTTCGAGCAGGTCGGTATCACCTGTCGAACCGGGAAGCGCGGGACCTGGTGCGGGACTACGGGATCAGCACCATCGAAACCATGTACTGCGACGATATGGAAGAGGTGCTGGAGGTGTTTGCGGTTGAGCGGCGCCCCATCGACATTACCATCATTCACGAGCAGGCGTGCCATCCTTTTCTGGACCTGAGTCCGACCCAGCGTCGGTACAAGGGTACGGTCCAGAAACTGAACAGCGAGGCGGCCATCATGGATTCGTGCCGCTACCTGATGGAGGAGTACAAGAGCCATTTCCCGGAAAGTGGATTTCTAGGGTTTGCGGTTCAGCGTTCCTACCAGCACGTGGGTGGGATCGAGTTCAGTGTCGGCATTACCCGGGACGCATTGTTTGGGCCCCTGGTGGTTTGTGGTGCAGCTGGCGCCCAGATCAACGTGATGACCGATCGTCAGATCGCACTGCCGCCATTGAACATGGTGTTGGCCCGTGAGCTTCTGCGCCGTACCTACATGTACAAGCTGCTGAAAGAACACAGCCTGAAGCCGGAGGAGGATATCCGCGCGGTGTCCGAGACCCTGGTCACCCTCTCACAGATCGTTATCGACATTCCGGAAATCAAGGGGCTTGAGATCTCGCCCTTGCTGTTCAACGAGCAGGGGGCCGTGGCTGTCAATATTGCCATCAATCTGGCCGACAAGCCGGGGCGGCCGATTATTCAGCCTTACCCGCGGGAACTGGAGGAATGGATTGTTTTGCCCAAATCGGGGCGCCGGGTCATCATTCGACCGGTACTGGCGGAAGATGAGCCTGCCCACCGGGCGTTCCATGAGTTGCAGTCGCCGGAATCCATTCGTTACCGGTTCTTCCAGTATCGCAAGCATTTCTCTCGCGAAGACGTAGCCCAGATGGTGCAAATCGATTACGACCGGGAGATGGTTTTTATTGCCAACGCGCCCAGGGAAGACGGGGAAGGCGAGGAAACCCTCGGAACCGTGCGCACCTGGACCGATGCCGATAACCTGCAATGCGAGTTCGCGGTCATGGTGCACGATAAAATGAAGGGCGAAGGCCTCGGCGTTGCCCTGATGCAAAAGATGATCGATTACTGTCGGGCCAGGGGTACCGTGGAAATGGTGGGCAATGTGCTGCCGGATAATCGTCCCATGTTGCAGCTGGCGGAACATCTGGGCTTTGAAATCAAGTTCAATACCGAAGAGGAAGTGATGGATCTGCGGCTGGTCCTGAACGAACCGGAAAAAGACTGGCAGAGAGAGCGGCTGGGAAAGAGCGCCCACTGAAGAGCGCAAGGGAGGCCGGGTCAGATAAAGCGGGTATCTGACCCGGATTTACGGCACTACTCTTCGACAATCGCAGAGCGATCTTCGCCCCCGAGCGCTTCCAGGAGCCCTGGAATCAGCCGGGACAGCTCAAGGGTCATGAGCGTGAAAGCCGCATCAAACTTGGCAGCGTGGTCGTCCACGTCGACATCGTCCAGTTGATCCTGAAGTGTTTCGCCGAATTTGAGGCGACGGATGCCCAGTTCTTCATCCAGCACAAAGGAGACGTTGTCGTCCCAGGTCAGGGACAGCTTGGTCACCTGCATGCCCGCATCCAGATGGTTGCGGATTTCATCGGCTTTCAGGTCCAGGCCTTTGCAGCGCACCACGCCGCCATCTTCAGACGGATCCTTGAGTTCGCATTCAGTGCCCAGAACCACCTTGCCGGGCAGGTCGATGGATTCATTCAGCCAACCGGTAAAGGTGAAAGCAGGTGCCTGTTCCACCGCGGGTGGACGAACCGGCAGCGATCCGAGGCTCTTGCGCAGAGTCGAGGCCAGATCTTCCGCCTGCTTGGCGGAACCCGCGTCCACCACCAGAACACCGTCCTGGGGGGCGAGGTAGGCAAAGGAGCGGCGGTTCTTGGAGAAGGCCTGGGGCAGCATCTCCAGCATTACCTGTTCCTTGATTTCGTCCTTTTCTTTGCGCCGGACCTTCCGGCCCTGCTCGAACTCGATGGCTTCGGCCTTCTCCTCAACCGCTTCTTTCACCACCGGGCCGGGAAGAATCTTTTCCTCCTTGCGCAGGGCAATCAGGTGATAGCCGTTGGCACTGTGAACCAGTTGTTCGCCATGCTTGCCCAGGGGCGGAACCCAGCCCTGGCGGCTGGTTTCCTGAGGTCCGCAGGGCTTGAAGGCGTCGGCCTGGAGCTTTTCTTCCAGCTCTTCGGCAGAGATATCAAAGGGTTTGGTAAATCGGAATACGCGGGCGTTGCGAAACCACATCAGGGCTGGTCCTTGTCTTTCATATTTGCATGATCTCTACGAGTACGGTTTTAACGATAAAACCCACAACGCCGGCGCCCAGCACCGTAAACAGTGCGATGGTGCCGAACTTGCCGGCCTGGGATTTCTTGGCCAGATCCCAGACGATGACACCCATCCAGACAATCAGGCCGGTCAGAAACACCAGCATGGCGATCTGGGAAAACATTGCTTCGTTCATTGCTGACTCCGATTTCAACGCGGATTACTGTTCATCCCGCAGGAAAACCCAGTTGTTCTTATCGGATTGGTCTTCGCTGAAGTAATAGCCTTCGAGGTTGAATCCCTTGAGGTCGTCGGCCTGGGTAATGCGGTTCTGAATGGCAAACCGACACATCAGCCCCCGGGCTTTCTTGGCATAAAAGCTGATCATCTTGTACTGACCATTCTTCCAGTCTTTGAATTGGGGGGTAATCAGCCGGCCTTCAAGGTCTTTCTTCTTTACGCTTTTGAAATACTCGTTGGAGGCGAGGTTGACCAGCACGCCGTCGTCATCCGCAAGCAGCCGGTTGATCTCCTCTGTGATCTTGCTGCCCCAGAAGGCATACAGATCCTTGCCACGGTTATTCTCGAACCGGGTACCCATTTCCAGGCGGTAGGGCTGCATCAGGTCCA
>NZ_DDOI01000116.1:9259-12616 GCF_002341575.1 Marinobacter sp. UBA2498
ACGCCATACAGACCGGAAAGCATGCGCAGATGCTGTTGGGCAAAGTCGAAGTCCTGTTCACTGAAGCTCTCGGCGTCCAGGCCGGTGTACACGTCACCTTTGAAAGCCAGCAGAGCCTGCCGGGCATTCTCGGGGGTAAAAGGCGTGTGCCAGTTCTGGAAGCGCTCGGCGTTCAACTGCCCAAGCTTGTCGCTGATGCTCATCAGATTGCTGATCTGGTGCGGCTCCAGCGTTTTAAGCTGGTCGACCAGCTCGCAGGCATCCTCAAGGAATTCCGGCTGAGTATAGGTACTGGTCGCCAGCGGACTCTCGTAATCCAGCGTTTTGGCAGGGGAAATAACCATCAACATGTCAGGCAATCCTCATTGCAGGAATGTAAGTAAGTCATCCCTGGTAAAAGGCCAGTCCAGTTCCACACCGGTATCGTTGCGTCGGAGCACCGGTATCCGGGTACCGTAGCGCTCTACCAGATCTTCGGACTGGGCAATGTCCACCACGTCTACCGGGATCGGCTCCGGCATGGGCGTGCTTACAAGCAGGGCTTCGGCCAGTTCGCACAGGTGGCACTGAGAGGTTGTGTAAAAAAGCAGTTCCATTATTTCGGTTGTGCGTCCAGTTTCTGGCCGTTGACGCCCTGGCTGTCCTTGCCCATGAGATACAGGTAAATCGGCATCAGGTCCTCTGGTGCCGGATTTTGCTGTGGATTCTCCGCCGGATAGGCGTGGGCTCTCATGTTGGTACGGGTCGCGCCGGGGTTCAGACTGTTTACCCGGACATTGTGACGCTCGTCGTCCAGTTCTTCGGACAGCAACTGGCTCAGGCCCTCTACGGCAAACTTGGAGACGGCATAGGCGCCCCAGTAGGCTTTTGCTTTGCGGCCGACACCAGAGGAGGTGAAGATCACCGAGGCGTCGTCGGATTTGCGAAGCAGGGGAATCATTGCCCGGCTTAGCAGGAACGGCGCCGTTGCGTTCACGTGCATGACCTTGTTCCAGGTTTCCGGGTCATAAAGCTCCACGGGACTGCGGTCGCCCAGAATTGCCGCGTTGTGCAGCAAACCATCCAGCTGCCCGAAGTTATCTTCCAGGGTCATAGCCAATTCTTCGTAGTCTTTCACCGCGGCGCCCTCGAAGTTCATGGGCACGATGGCAGGCTTGGGGTGGCCCGCTGCCTCGATTTCATCGTAAACCGTTTCGAGTTTGCTGACCGTGCGACCTACCAGTACCACGGTGGCGCCATGGGCGGCGTAGGCCTTGGCTGCAGCCCGGCCAATGCCGCTGCCGGCACCCGTCACCATTACGATGCGGTCTTTCAGAAGATCGGCGGGTGCTTGGTAATCATGCATAACCTGTCTCCGTGTCAGGCTGTTACCGGCTGAACACCGGATCCTAAATTTGATGCGCTATTGTAACAGCTTTGCCAGATCCGTGACGGTGTCGGCGATGAGGTCCGCTTGCCACAGGTCAATGGCTTCCGGCTCCTCGATGTAACCGTAGCGGACGGCGATGGTTTTCATGCCTGCGTTACGCCCGGCTTCGATGTCCCGTTCGTGGTCGCCCACATAAATGCCGGTGGCGGGATCGGCGCCGATCTGCTGGCAGGCCAGATAGAGGGCCTCCGGATGAGGTTTGCGCTGGGCAACGTGATCGGGGCAAACCAGTGCCGCGCACCGGTCAGCCAGGTTAAGGGCTTCGATCAGTGTAACCGCGAACCTGGCAGGCTTATTGGTCACAATGCCCCAGGGAATACCTTGCTCCTCGAGGGCTTTGAGAAGCTCGTCCATGCCCTCGAACAGGCTGGTCTCCACTGCCACGCCCGCCTCGTAGAGGTCGAGGAACGCGGTGTGTTTTTCCAGGTATTCCGGATGTTCCGGTTCCAGGCCGAAGCCGACCCGGATCATGGCGCGCGCGCCGTTCGAGACCGAGCGTCGGATATGCTCGTGTGGAAGGGCGGGGAGCCCGTGCTGTTCCCGTAACTGATTCAGGCACCGGATAAAGTCCGGTGCGGTGTCAATCAGCGTTCCATCCAGATCAAACAGGACCGTGGAGGCTCGATGCGTGGTTTCAGGCTTCACGAATATCCCTGGCATGCATCAGATAGTTGACGTCCACGTCCCGTCCGAGCTTGTACACCTTGGTGACGGGGTTATAGGTCATGCCCGTAAGCTCACGGACTTCCAGCCCTGCGTGGCGAAGATGGTCGGACATTTCCGATGGCCGGATAAATTTCTTCCATTCGTGTGTGCCTTTGGGTAGCAACCTGAGCACGTACTCGGCCCCCACAATCGCAAAAAGAAACGATTTCGGGTTCCGGTTGATGGTTGATACAAACAGATGGCCGCCCGGTTTCAGCATGGCGGCACAAGACCTCACCACCGATGCGGGATCCGGCACATGCTCAAGCATTTCCAGGCAGGTAACCACGTCGTACTGGCCCGCGTGTTCGCTGTCCTCGGCCAGTTCCTCAATGGTGATCTGGCGATAATCCACATTCACACCGCTCTCCATGCCATGCAGCCGCGCGACGGCCAGCGGAGCCTCGCCCATGTCGATACCGGTAACGTGGGCGCCTCGCTGGGCCATGCCCTCCGACAGCAGGCCACCACCGCAGCCGACATCCAGAGCGCGCTTTCCGGCCAGGGAAACCCGCTCGTCGATGTAGTTCAGCCGCAGGGGATTAATATCATGCAGTGGCTTGAATTCGCTCGAGGGATCCCACCAGCGGCTGGCAAGGGCCTCGAATTTGGCGATCTCGTTCCGGTCTACGTTCTGGTTTGTCATGGTTGGTTCTGCCTGGTGAATCAATAGGAAATCGGTTAGTCAGCCTTTGTGCGGATTCGCCCGGCCCAGTCCTCAACTCGAAGCATGAGATCGGCAACGTCAATGCGGGTAAGCCGGCCATCCTGTACTTGTGGTACGCCGTTAATCCAGCTGTGGCTTACTGATCGACCATGGTTGCTGTATACGAGGTGCGAAGCCGGGTCGTAGACTGGCTGCAAAAACGGGTCGCTCAGGTCAATGGCAATGATGTCCGCCAACTTGCCCTCGGCCAGAGAACCCAGTTCATGGTCCCGCCCCAGAGCCCTTGCCCCGTTGATGGTGGCCATCTGCAGGGCCTTGTGCGCCGATAGCGCCGAGGCATCATTGGCGACTACTTTGGCCATCATGGCGGCAGTCCGGAGTTCCCCGAACAGATCGAGGTCGTTGTTGCTGGCGGCGCCGTCGGTGCCTATGGCGACGTTAATCCCGCTATCGAGGAGTTCCTGCACCGGACAAAGGCCACTGGCCAGCTTCAGATTCGATTCCGGGCAGTGGATAACATGGGCGCCCGTTTGTTTAAGCAAGCTGATATCGCCGG
>NZ_DDOI01000116.1:12672-20371 GCF_002341575.1 Marinobacter sp. UBA2498
TAAGCAAGCTGATATCGCCGGCATCAATCTGGGTCATGTGAACGCACTGGGTCTCTGGGCTTAGCAGGCCGAGATCCGCCAGTCGGGCTGTCGGCCGTTGCCCCAGCTTTTCAGTAGCCTCGGCCACTTCGAATGCCGTTTCGTGCAGGTGGATCTGGATGGCTGCGCCGGTCTTTTCGGAGAGCCGGACGGCTTCAATCATCGGGCCGTCGGACACGGTGTAGGGTGCATGGGGGCCAATGGCCGGCATGATGTAGCAATCGTTTTTCCAGCTGTCGATAAAGTCGGCGCCCTTGCTCAGGTATTCCTCGGGTCCGGCACCCCACGGCGTCGGGAAGTCGAGCAGCGGAAAACAGACTTGCGCACGAATGCCCGTATCGTGCGCCATCTGAGCCGCAATTTCCGGGAAGAAATACATGTCAGAAAACGTGGTGGTTCCCGTACGCAGCATCTCGGCCATGGCCAGTTGGGTGCCATCGGCAATGAACTGCTCGCTGATAAAGCGACCTTCGGCCGGCCAGATATGGTCATTCAGCCAGGTCATCAGCGGAAGATCGTCTGCCATGCCCCTGAACAGGCTCATGGCCGCGTGGCCGTGCATGTTGATCAGGCCGGGCATGACGACGTGGTTCGGAAGATCAACGGTTTCCCGGGTTCTGAACGATCTGTCCGCCTGTTCCTGGGGAATGACTGCGGCAAGGCGGTCACCCTGGATAATCACTGCATAATGCTCAAGTACCGTGCCTGCCGGCTCAATCGGGATCAGCCAGCGCGCGTTGATGCGAATATCGGCTGCGGTGATAGTGTCTGCCGTCATTTATCCTGCCTTACAGCGCATGGCGCGGAGCTTCCACACCTTGAAAATGTAGCCCGGAAGTATAACCGTTATACTGGCAGTTTTCAGCGCTGAAAAACCGGAGCAGTCTTCTATGACAACAACCCCGAAACCCTCCCAAGAACGGGCCATTGGCACCGTTGCGATTCGCTGGCACGGCAGCAGTCTTGAGCTGCTGGATCAACGCCTGCTGCCGGGAGAGGAGCACTGGATAACGCTGGAAGGCGCTGCCGGTGTAGCGCAGAGTATCCGGGATATGGTGGTTCGGGGCGCTCCTGCAATCGGCATCAGTGCAGCCTACGGGGTGGCCCTTGCGGCCAGACATGCCGGTGGCGGGGACTGGAAGGCGGAAATCAAACAGGCCATTCGCGAGCTTGCAGCTTCACGTCCGACCGCAGTAAACCTGTTCTGGGCGCTGCAGCGCATGGAAAGGATTTTCCACGCGTGCCATTCGCTGGACGAAGCGGTAAAACGCCTGGCCTCGGAGGCCCGGGCCATACATGAGGAAGACCTGGCCGCCAACTTTGCCATGGCGGACCATGCCCTTGAGTTTATCGGAGCAGAGGTACCGTTTTCGGTGCTGACCCATTGCAATACCGGTGCATTGGCCACCGGGGGCTACGGTACGGCACTGGGCGTTGTTCGTCGTCTCCATGAGGAAAAGCTGCTGGCAGACGTCTATGCCGACGAGACTCGCCCCTGGCTTCAGGGTGGCCGGTTGACGGCCTGGGAACTTTCACGCGACGGCATTCCCGTCACGTTGAATGCCGATGGTGCCGCTGCCGCCATCATGGCCCGGAAAGACGTACGCTGGGTGATCGTCGGCGCGGATCGAATAACTGCCAATGGTGATGTGGTCAACAAGATCGGCACCTACAGCCTGGCGGTTCTGGCCCGCCATCACAAAGTGGGCTTCATGGTGGTCGCGCCTTCAAGCACGGTGGACATGGCCACGGCGTCAGGGGCAGATGTGGCCATTGAGGAGCGCGACGGCATTGAGATCCGGGAGATACGCGGTATCGGGTTGGCGCCGGAAGGCATCAACGTATTCAATCCGGTCTTTGACGTGACACCGGCAAGCCTGATCGATGCCATCGTTACTGAAAAGGGCGTGGTGCATAACCCGAATATAACCGGTATGCAGGCGTTATTTGGTTGACGGTGGGGTGCTCTCCGGCTGCTTCTTTTTGGCGGCAGGCTTGTCAGGTGTTCTTTTCACGTCGGGGTGCTTTTCCTCGTAGGTGGCCCTGAGTTCGGCCACCTGCCGTTCCTGCTCCTCAATAAAGTGCAGGGACATTTCAAAGCTCTGACGGGTGAACTCCAGCACTTTCTGGAAACCTTCATCCGAGAGCGTGCGAGCGTCATCATGCCGGCGGAAGATGTTGATAAACTCCCGCTCCCGCTCAAATTGCAGGGGCAGTCTCGCCACGCCCCAGTCATTCAGAATCTGCCAGACTTCGGGATTGTAGTTGCGCGTGGTGCGCATGATGAACGGGATGGGATCGTTTCTGGCAATGAGGGCTGCCAGACGTAGTATCAGTTCGAAGGACAGGGTGGTGGTGCCGTTCTCTATAGCCTCCAGGACGGACTTGTCCCGCAGGTTAAGGGCCTCGCTCATTTCAGATACGGTGAGGCCGGCCACTTCGCGGATGTCTTTGAGAGACTGGCCTGCTGTGAGCATTGCGCGCAGCTGATCCTGGGAATTGATCAGCGCCCGGCCCACCCGAAGAGACGTATCCGTCGCCTTGACCCCGAAGCGGAGCGCAGACCCGGTAAGGCTGGCCAAGCGGTCGATCAGGCCTTCCGGCGTTCGTTCCTGAGCCGCCGGTTTCTCCAACCCTTCCACTTCCTCCAGGGAGCGCATGGCATGTAACGCGTCCAGCAGCATGTCTTGCAACATCCGTGCTTTCTGGCGGCTATCCTGTCCGCCTGCGTCCTTCTCAGTCATGAGACCCGGAGCTGCCTGTTCAACGTGTCACTGCGGCGGCCGGAGACTGTGCCGCAAATTGCTGGGGATCCAGGATCGATGCCATGCGGTTATCAAGGTCCAGCATGTCGGCCATGATATGTCCGCCTTCCCGTATCACGAAATCCAGCTCCTCATCGGTGGAATTCAGGTCCGCCGCCTGCTGGTCTTGCCAGTCTTCAAGGTCTTCCAGCGACTCGAACGGTGTCTGGCCTTTCAGTTCACGACGGGCGTTTGCGATCGTGAGCCGTGTGCGTTCAATCTGTTCGTGCTCAGCGCGGCGTTCTTCCAGGTTGAGGCTGACGCTGTCGGTGGCGCGCTGTTTGGTCAGGAAGTCGATCTCCTGCTGCAGCAGGCTGAATTCAGGGTTGGTTGAGAACCGCTCTTCGTGCCGCTTGCGAAGCTCATCGATAATGCCGCTGAAATCGAAGTAGCGTGTATGCGGCACGGCCTCTATCTGGTCCCAGGGCAGGGCATGATCAAGGGCGTCCTCACCGATGCGGGTCTTGTCGATACGAGAAGGAATCTCGATGTCCGGGATAACCCCTTTGTGCTGGGTGGAGCCGCCGGATACCCGATAGAACTTGGACTGGGTGATCTTGAGTTGCCCGTGGTTCAGGGGACGCACAGCCTGAACGGTGCCCTTGCCAAAGGTCTGGGAACCGACAACCAGTCCGCGGCCATAGTCCTGGATGGCGCCGGCGAAAATTTCGGACGCTGAAGCACTCATGCGGTTGGTGAGGACCACCAGAGGCCCGTCGTAGGCCACGGAAGGATCCTCGTCATTGAGTACCTGCACATCGTTATTGGCGTTGCGAATCTGAACGGTGGGGCCCTTGTCAATAAACAGGCCGACCAGATCATTGGCTTCGTGCAGCGCACCACCGCCGTTGTTTCGCAAATCCATCACCAGGCCGTCAACGCCGTCGGCTTCGAGCTCCGCAATCAGGTTGCGAACATCGCGGGTCGTGCTCTTGTAATTCGGGTCACCAGCCTGCATGGCCTGGAAATCCGCATAGAACGTGGGGATGGTAATGACGCCAATCGTATATTCCTTGCCACCACGTTCAAGACGTATGGTGTCCTTGCTGGCGCTCTGCTCTTCCAGCTTTACTTCATCGCGTTTGATGGCGATGGTCTCGGTAATGGTCTCGTCGGAGGCATTGGCCGGAATCACTTCCAGTGTGACGGTCGAATTGCGCGGCCCACGAATCAGATCCACCACTTCGTCCAGACGCCAACCGATCACATTCACCGGCTTTTCGTCTTCCTGTGCGACAGAAACAATGCGATCTGCGGGCTCAAGCTGACCCTGCTTGGAGGCGGGCCCGCCGGGTACCAGTCTCACCACCTTGGTGTATTCGTTGTCCGACTGAAGCACAGCACCGATGCCTTCCAGTGAAAGGCTCATGTTGATATTGAAGTTTTCTGAGGTGCGCGGCGAAAAGTAGGACGTGTGCGGGTCCCACATGCCGGTAAACGCATTCATATAGGCCTGGAAGGCATCTTCACTGCGGGCTTGGTACGCGCGCTTCAACTGGCCTTCGTAGCGGCGGCGCAGGGTTTCAACGATGGCTTCGTCTTCTGCCCCGTTCAGGCGCTGAGCCAGCACCGCATTTTTAATGCGCTTGACCCAGAGATCGTCCAGGGCCTTGGCGTTCGATTCCCAGTTCGCTTTCGAGCGGTCGACCAGAATACTTTCGTTGGCCGAGAAATCCAGCGTGTCGATGCCCTTGTCGATTGTTTCCAGAGCAAACTGGAGGCGCTCGATAATCCGTTGCTGAACCAGATTGTAAATATCGAATCCGGGCTGAAGCTGACCTGTTTTCAGGGCAGAGCCGAGTTGAGTGCGGATTTTGTCGAACTTCGCAATGTCGTCCTGCGAAAGATAGATTCTCTGCCCGTCGAGGTAATCCAGGTAGGCATCAAACACATCTCCGGAGAGTTCATCGCTGATTCCGAGGTCCCGGAAGTGGGTAAACTGCAGTTGACGGGCGATCAGGATATTGGCTCGCGCCTGATCAATCGTCGGTGCAACTGGCTCGTACACGTCTGGAGTTTCAACGTTCGCATGAAGCCCCAGTGGCGCAGACAGCAGCAATGCAACAGTCATTGCCTTGCACACCCCGAACCGAACAGATCCGGCCGAAGAGCGACGAGCCATAATTCTTTCCGCGAATGTCATAAATGCTTACCCGACGGTGTTGGTAGCCCCTCGGTTTGCGAGGGAGTGTCTACCCGTGACTTATTAAATTTATTGTAGGCAAGCACTACACCCGATGCCATAGGCAGGGCGTATCGGATCGTGACAATCTGTCCATGAAGACGCCACGTTCGTAACTGAGGGATCGTCAGGGTTGAGGCGTGTTGCACACGGGGAAACTGCCGGGAGAATCGGTAAATCCTCCCGGCAGCAGACGTGCAGAGGCTGAATCAGGCGAACGGTGTGTTCGTTTCCGCCTTTTCCTGCAACAGTTTGGGTGGTGCAAAGCGTTCACCATAGGTCTCGGCGAGCGCCGATGCCCGCTCCGTGAATGCTCTCACGCCATACTGATTGATGAACTGAATCGCGCCACCGGTCCACGGCGCATAGCCGATGCCAAAGATACTGCCGATATTCGCATCCTCTACCGTTCGCAATACGCCTTCCTCCAGACAACGAACGGTTTCGATGGCCTGAATGAAGAGGATCCGGTCTTTCAGCTCCTGCAGTTTGACCGTTCTTGCCTTCTCCGCGTTCACGAACAGAGTTTCCAGCTCCGGCCAGAGGTGTTTCTTGCCGTTGGCAGGGTACTCGTAGAAGCCCGCGCCCGCAGCCTTGCCTTTGCGGCCATGTTCGTTGACCATCGCATCAATGACGGCCTCCGCGGGGTGGGGATTCCAGGTTCCGCCGGCGGCTTCGGTATCCTTCCTGCTCTGGTCCCGGATGTGTTGCATCAGGGTCATGCTGACTTCGTCGGAAATCGCCAGTGGCCCGACGGGCATACCGGCCAGCACCCCCGCGTTTTCAATGCTCGCTGGATGAATACCTTCGCCAAGCATGCAGATGCCCTCGTTGACGAAGGTCCCAAAGACCCGCGAGGTAAAGAACCCTCGACTGTCGTTGACCACCACGGGAATCTTTCCGATCTGCTGAACGTAGTCAAACGAGCGCGCCAGGGTTTCATCCGAGGTTTTTTCGCCGACGATGATTTCTACCAGCTGCATCTTGTCGACCGGTGAGAAGAAATGCAGGCCAATGAAGTTCTCGGCGTTCGCAGAGGCTCCGGCGAGCTGGGTAATGGGGATGGTTGAGGTGTTGGACGCAAAAATCCCGTTTGCCACCAGTTTGGGTTCCGCTTCCTGGGTCACTTTTGCCTTCAGTCCACTGTCCTCGAAGACCGCCTCGATCACCAGATCACAGCCTTCCAGATCGTCCGATGAATCGGTGGCCTTGATGCGGCTCAGGATGTCTGCCTTCTGTTCTTCGGTCATTCGGCCACGACTGACCTTCTTGGCGAGCAGGTTCTCCGAGTAGCTTTTGCCTTTTTCGGCATTTTCAACGGAGACGTCTTTCAGCACCACATCGATACCCCGTGTAGCCGTTGAATAGGCGATACCTGCGCCCATCATGCCTGCGCCCAGAACACCCACCTTGCGGAAGGTTTCTTTCTCAACGCCCTCGGGGCGGCTGCCGCCCGCCTTGATGGCGTTCAACTGGAACCAGAAGGTGCCGGTCATGTTCTTGGCAACCTGGCCGATCACCAGTTCCGCAAAATACCGGGTCTCGATCAGGCTGCCGTTATCGAAATCGACCTGAGCGCCTTCAACGGCAGCAGAAAGGATGCGCTCCGGGGCCGGATAGCAGCCTTTGGTCTTCTGCTTCAGCATGGCCGGAGCGATCGCCAGCTTCTGCGCCATGGCAGGATGGTGGGGCGCGCCACCCGGGAACCTGAAGCCTTTCTGGTCCCACGGCTGCTGACATTTCGGGTTGGCCTTAATGAACGCTCGGGCTTTCGTGATCATATCGTCGGCAGAATCTGCCAGTTCGTTGATAATGCCGGCCTTGAGCGCAGCTTTCGGATTTACCTTTTTACCTTCCATCAGGAACGGGAAGGCTGCCTCCAGGCCAATCATTCGAGGCAGTCGCTGGGTGCCGCCGCCACCTGGCAGCAGGCCCAGAGTCACTTCCGGCAGTCCAAGTTGAATGCTGTCGTCATTGATGGCGACACGGTAATGACAGGCGAGGGCAATCTCGAGGCCGCCACCCAGGGCGGAGCCGTTGATGGCGGCCACCACGGGTTTTCCGGTGGTTTCCAGAAACCGCATGTGGGATTTCAGGCCGTTGACCATATCCTCGAAAGTCCTGGCGTCTTCGCGGGTGACCTTATGCAGTTCTTTCAGGTCGCCGCCGGCGAAAAACGTCTTTTTGGCGGAGGCAATGATGATGCCGCGAATGTTATCCAGGTCGTCTTTCACTTTTGCGGCGGTTTCCGAGAGGGCGTCCCGGAAAGCAGCGTTCATGGTGTTGGCGGACTGGCCGGGCATATCGATGGTGAGGGTCAGGATCTGGTCTGAACCCAGTTCGTAACGAATAGCACTCATAATTGGTTCTCCTGGAAAAGTGGACGGGTTCAGACGCGCTCAATGATGGTGGCAATGCCCATGCCGCCACCGACGCACAGTGTGGCCAGGCCGTAGCGCAGCTCGCGCCGCTCCAGCTCATCCAGCAGGGTGCCGAGAATCATGGCGCCGGTGGCACCCAGCGGGTGGCCCATGGCGATAGCCCCGCCGTTCACGTTCACTTTTTCGTCGGGAACCGAGAGTTCCCGCTGGAAGCGCATAACCACAGAGGCGAAGGCCTCGTTCACTTCAAACAGATCGATCTGATCGGCAGTCATGCCCGCCTTTTCCAGTGC
>NZ_DDOI01000116.1:20522-26576 GCF_002341575.1 Marinobacter sp. UBA2498
CGCGGCGTCAGCCCCATGGCTTTGCCCTTGGCTTCACTGCCGATGAGCATGGCGGTGGCACCGTCGACGATACCTGAGGAGTTGCCGGCATGATGAACGTGGTTAATCTTCTCCACGTAGTGGTATTTCTCCCGGGCGACACCGTCGAAGCCCATCTCGCCCATCATCTGGAAGGAGGGTTTCAGGCCGGAAAGGCTTTCCAGGGAAGTGTTGCCACGCACATGCTCATCGCGATCAAGGATCACCACGCCATTCTGGTCAGTGATCGGAATGATGGACTTCGCAAAGTAGCCGTTCTGCCAGGCATTGGCCGCTTTCTGCTGGGATTTCACGGCAAAGCCATCAACGTCTTCACGGCTGAAGCCCTCAAGGGTGGCAATCAGGTCTGCGCCGATGCCCTGGGGCATGAAACCGGTATGCAGATTGGTTTCCGGATCTGTGGCCCAGGCTCCGCCGTCGGAGCCCATGGGCACACGGGACATGGCCTCCACGCCGCCGGCAACCACCATGTCTTCCCAGCCAGAGCGAACTTTCATGGCCGCCAGATTCACGGCTTCCAATCCGGAGGCGCAGAAACGGTTCAGGGTGACGCCCGCCACTTTTTCATCCCAGTCAGCGGCCAGCGCTGCCGTCTTGGCGATATCCGCACCCTGGTCACCCACGGCGGTCACGCAGCCCATCACAATGTCGTCCACCTGGGCGGTATCCAGGCTGTTCCTCTCCTGCAGCGCATGGAGCACCGTGGTCAACAGCGAGATGGGTTTGACGCTGTGAAGTGATCCGTCTTTTTTTCCGCGCCCCCTGGGGGTGCGGACTGCATCGAAGATATAAGCCTCGGTGGTCATTGCTTGTCCTCTGGTCATATTGTTTTCGGGTTTGATTTACCGATGACACAACCATAGCCGGTTGCGGTTGCAGGGGGTAATGACGCGGGCTGCCAATCGCATTGGCGAAATTGCTCATGAACCATGACAAGGAGGGGGCTGGCTTCTATGGTGTTAGAAACCGCAGACGAATTCGGGAGGCGGAAGCCATGTCTCTGCGAGATGCAATCGACAATTTCTACGAGCGGCTGGTGGTGGATGCCATCGAGGCAACGCGGGAGGAGTCTGACACAGCGGACTATCTGACCGATGTTATGTGCGTGGCTCTCAACCGACTGCCCACACGGTATTACCGGCATTCAATCGATATGATGTTTTACTTGGCGGACGAGGAACTCAAGGGGATGAAACAGAAATCCCTGGCCGCCGTAAAGGAAGCCAGGGAATTCGTCAGGGAACATCAGCGGGAGTAGACCGCTGGGCGCCTCAGGCCTCGTTCAGATTGGCGATAGCCCTGTTCATTCGCTCAGCGAGCTCCGTGTCCGCGTTTTTGCCAGTGCCACCCAGGCACCAGGCTGCCAGCAGTTTCTCTACATCCTGCATTTGATCCGTGCTGTTGTCGGCGGAACCCATGCCATTGGCAAGGCGCTGAACCTGGATTTCCATGCGGCGCTGCTGATCGGCTTCGGGGGAGGGCACGCCGCAAAGGATTTCTGCGCGAATCACCAGCTCGACCGGATCGCTGGCGTCTGACGTTTCGGCCAGCGCAGCCCAGTGCTGAGGCGCTGATTCACTGCGGGACTGGCCCGCTGTGGCCGCCATCACCAGAGACTGCCAGGAAGCCATTTTTGCCTGCAGTCTCAGAGCCGAGAGAATCTTGCTCAGCCGCTGCTTTTCTTGCTGGACCTGTTCTCTGACGCCTTTTGAGAGCGTAGCGGCATCAATATCCTTGAGCGTCGCCAGGGCCGCAGTAACTGCCTGTTCGTCACTTTCCGGGGATATTCCTGAAACCTGATTCAGGCCTGCTTGCGCCGTCTCGTCGGCGGCCCGTGATGCCTGCTGCTGTTCCGAGCGCTCGGCATCACGGCGGGCAAAGATCTGGTCACAGGCCTTTCGGAACGCCTGCCATAGTTTGCGGTCTTCCCGATGGCGGGTGATTCCGATGGCTTGCCAGTCTCCCTGGAGGGCCTTGGCCTGGTTCATGGCCTCCTGAAGCGGCTCGTGTTCGACCAGGGCCTGGGCCTTGTCCACGATCGTCTGTTTCAGGCCTTCGTTCTTGCGCCGTTCCTCGTCCAGGGGTGCTTCCAGCCTCTTGAGCAGTTCATCGAAGCGCTTTTGAACGGCCCGATTGTCGCGGAATTCCACTGGCCAGGCCTCTTTCCACTCCTGGCGGGCGGTCTGGTGGATTCGTTCCGCGGCTTTCCAGTCGATGGAAGACCAGTCGGCATTGTCCAGGAAGCTTTCGAGCTGCTCGCAAATGGCGGAACGTTTTTCCAGATTGGCCTGTTTGAGGCCGGACTTGGCAGAGAAGTAGGCCTTGCAGGGCTCGTAAGCCTTGTCCGAGGCAGCTTTGAACCGGGACCACAGCGAACGATCTGAAGAGCCGCCGAGATCGCGCCACTCATTCTGCAACTCCTTGATTCGCTCGGCCTTTGCTTCCGGATCCATTGGCTGCTCTGCCAGGTATTCCATTTGCTCGCACAGGGCAATCTGCTTGGGTTCCGTGGCGAAGCCCTGCCAGTCCGAGAGTTCACGCAATTGCCCGGTAAGCAGCTGCATACGCGCCTGATAGGGTTTTGCGTGGCGCTGGTCCAGATCCCGGAAGTGCTGTTGTGCCGTTTTGAAGATCTGTTTGGATTCTTTCAGCTGTTTAGCCTCCAGAGCCTCCTCCAGTTGCCTGATTTCGGCCTCGAGGCGAGTCGTCAGAGCTTTCTGTTGCTCCTGGTCAACTCGGGGCTCTGCCGGTTTCTTGCGTTTGCCGGCCAGCTTCCGCAATGGCTCCAGTAGTGCCGGGATGGGATAGCCTTCCGGCCAGTTGATCTCGGCAACCAGTGTCTTTGCCTGGGCACGCTGCTCGTCGGTGGCATCGTCTGCGCGCTCGAGCAGTGCGCCAAGTTCGACGATGGTTTCCCGTTCCTGGGTAATCCGACGGACAGAACTCAGGTAATTGCGCAGTGCCAGCATGGCGTTTTCGTAGGCTTTCTGTTCCTGCTTCTCCACTGCCGTATCCCGGGTTGCTTCCAGCCAGCGGTTTTCCTGGGTTTTCTGGAGTGCATCCAGGGACGCCAGTGAGGGCAGTGTTTCAGGCGGTTGAGACTTGAGCTCGTCCAGTGTGCGGGTCAGCAGATCCAGGGTTTCCTGACGTTGCAGCTTCTGCTCGCGCTGACGCTTTTCATCTTCCGCCGCAGATTGCAGGGCTGCAATGCGCTCTTTGCACAGGTGAACCGCTTCGAGAAAGGCCTGGGCCTGTTCCGGTGAGGCGTGTGTTTCCACCTCTGTCCATTGTTTCAGCAAGGCATCGAGCCGAGCCTCATAAAGCTTGGTATCGTCACTTTTCGCCTGGTCCTGCGCGTGGCGGGTAAGGGTAGCGATGGTCTGGCTGATGCTGTCTAGCCGGGCCTGTTCTTCGCGCCGCTGCTGAAGTGCCAGTTTAACGATCTGGTAGACACCTTTGTCACGGCCTTTGGCCTGTTTCTGCACGTCCTGCAGGCTGGCTTCGTCGGTCAGTCTGCCCGCAGCGGACTGCCGGATATCCGCGGTAACGCCCTCAATGGCAAGCTTGGCCAGGACATCCTGGGATGGTGCGCTCTCCAGTGTTTTGAGCTGTTCTTCCCTCCGGTCAGTCCGGGTATCTTCCTGTTCGACAGGCTCTGGCTGGGTGGCTTTCCGCTGATTTGGCGTTGCCTCGGTTGTCTTGCGGGATTTGAACAGTTTCTGGATGAACGCGGCCATAAGAGTATCCTTGGGTGTTGAAACCAGTTCACGGTGTCGGGCAAAGTTGTTCCGCCACCGGCCGTCGGCATCCGGTCAGGGATACCGGGTAGTTTGACTGGTCAGCCTGAGGTGCTGGCCAGCAGGAAAAATTCGCGGCTAGTCTAGCGTTTTGTATGCGTGTGCGGAAAGGGTCTGTATGGCAAAACAGGAAAATGACAACGATCAGGATTACAAGGCCCGGGCAACGGCACTCAGGTTGCTTGCCAGGCGCGAGCACAGTCGCCTCGAGTTAAGCCTGAAACTCCGCCAAAGAAAGCTGCCGGGCGACATTATTAACGCTGTTCTGGATGATTACGAGAAAGAGGGTTGGCTTGACGATGATCGGTTTGCTGACGTCTACGCCCGTCAAAGAATGGACCTTGGTTACGGACCGCTACGGATTCTTGGCGAACTTCAGCAGCGCGGGGTTCACAAGACTCCGGAGTGTGTTGCCGAGATGACGGAGGAGGATTGGTGTCAGCGAGCTATCGGTATCCGCGATAAACGTTTTGGCCTGGCGGATCTGAGTGAGGACTGGGACGAAAAAGTGCGGCAGGCGCGTTTCCTGAATCGTAGGGGCTTTTCCGCCAGTCAGGTGGAGCGCGCGCTCGAGGCTCGTAGCGAATAGCCGGCGGAAGTCGGATTCTTCAAAGGGTCGGCGGTATCATGCCCAGTTCTGCGGGCAGGCCGGCCCTGAGCTTTCCGTCCGTTTGCAGCTCGCCTGATGGGCCTTCCGGCGCCCGGTTTTCCTCCATCTGTACGATCTGTTCCTCTGCTTCGGTCGCCGGGATACCCGGCTGGTTGAGCCGGGCGAGGACATCGTAATAGCGCCGGATATTCTGAACGTAAATCACCGGTTCGTGGCCCCGGGCATAGCCAAAGCGGGTCTTGGTATACCATTCCTTCTCAGCCAGTAACGGCAGGAATTCCTTTACGTCCATCCACCGGTCAGGGTCTCGTCCCGCGCCTTCTGTAAGTCGTCGGGCGTCCTCCAGATGCCCGAAACCCACGTTGTAGGAGGCGAGGGCGAACCAGGTGCGGTCTGGCTCCGGGATCCGTTCCGGGATTTTTTCGTGCACGATCCGGAAATACTTGGCGCCGCCCTGGATGCTTTCTTCGGCGTCCAGGCGGTTGTTGATGCCGATATGGCTGGCAGTGTTCCTGGTCAGCATCATCAGCCCACGGACCCCTGTGGGCGATACCGCATTGGGGCGCCAGTGGGACTCCTGGTAACCAATGGCTGCGAGCAGTCGCCAGTCCATGTTGAAGTCGCGGGCATAGTCGCGAAACAGCGACTCGTATTTGGGCAGCCGGTTCTCCACATGATGCATGAAGGTTCGGGCACCCACGTAATTCAGTCGATCAAGGTGGCCATAGAAGCGCTCGGAAATCTGGGCCAATGTTCCGTTGGTCTCGAGACTTTCCAGGAACTGGCGGGCCGCTTTTGCCAGGGAATCATCCTGCGCTGACGGGAAAAACCAGGCCAGTTCACCGGGCTCTCCAACGGTAAAGGCCTCCTTCACCATCGGGTAGAATACGTGGTTAAGGTCGAGCTCGTTCGAGGAAACCATCGCGTAGGGGAATTCGCCGCTTTCAACGCGAGACAGAACGCCCGCGGCGTCCAGTCCGGGATGCACCTGCCATTCAAGCTCTGCGTTTTCCTGGCGGGCTTCATTGAGGCGGTGCTCATGGTTGCTGTCGGATACCACGTGCACCGTTTTCCCGATCAGGTCTTGCAATGATTCGGGCCGCTCGACATCGCGGTTATAAACCAGGATCGACTGGGCGGTGATGCCGGTTGCTACGGTGCGATACTGATTGGCAGTATGGGGTTGCCTGGACAGCCCGAGCATCCCGAAGTGGGCGTAGTTCTTTTCCAGAACGGACAAGATTTCTGTGTTGTTATCGGCAACGCGGACCCGGAGCTTCACGCCGAGTTCCTCGGCGAACAGTTTTGCCAGTTCGTAATCATAGCCGGTGCGGCCGTCTTCACTTTCCACATAGATAGATGGCGCCGTCCGGGTGATCACATGCAGCACCCCCTCATCACGGATTTCCTGGAGAGTGCTGGGCTGTGAGCATCCGGTCAGTATCAGGGCAGTGCCGAGGAAGAAAACAATCCCGGCGGATGCGCTTTTGAAAGCAGCAAATATCTTTGGCAAGTCCATGGACTCCGTCACGGCTGGATCATCTGGTTGTAGCGTCGCATAAAGCCACGCAACCTTGTCTATCCTGAGCGTGGAATTCCTTTCCACAC
>NZ_DDOI01000116.1:26745-27223 GCF_002341575.1 Marinobacter sp. UBA2498
GCCCGGGATTAACGCCTCAAGCGCTGTATCCTGACCCCGCTTTCGAGTATCATGTCGGCCTTTCAAATTGCACCTAGACTTCCCCGTTTCGCGCGATACAGGTTGATATCATGCTTGAACTTCGCGGCGCTCCCGCGCTCTCGCCATTCCGCTCCCGCAAATTGCATTCCCGAATTCAGGATATCGTGCCTGAAATCGAGCATGTTTATGCTGAGTTCATGCACTTTGTTGACCTGGAGGCAGACCTCTCGGACGCGGAGCAAGCTATTCTGGACCGGCTCCTGACCTATGGCCCGAGTGTGCCGGTGGAAGAGCCTGACGGCGTGCTTTTCCTGGTTGTGCCTCGCCCCGGCACGCTCTCGCCCTGGTCCAGCAAGGCAACGGACATCGCCCGAAACTGTGGCCTTCGGCAGATACATCGGATTGAGCGGGGCACGGCCTATTACATTCGTTCGGGGCGCAAGCTTGGCCTGGAACA
>NZ_DDOI01000116.1:27348-27557 GCF_002341575.1 Marinobacter sp. UBA2498
GCGCTGCTGCATGACCGCATGACCCAGAAAGTATTTCATGAGATGGGCGGCGCAGAGCTGTTGTTCAGCCATGAAGAGCCTCGGCTCCTGGGAAGGGTGCCAGTTCTCGCTGGTGGCCGCGATGCCCTGGTGGAAGCCAACTCGCGCCTGGGGCTGGCGCTTGCCGAAGATGAAATTGACTACCTGGTTAAGTCCTTCACGGATCTTGA
>NZ_DDOI01000072.1:0-967 GCF_002341575.1 Marinobacter sp. UBA2498
GACGGCCGCCGCCCATGACCACGTCAATCCCATCGGTATCCACGCCAGCGTAACGTTGTTCCAGAAGTTGCTCGAAACTGACCAGCTGATCGGCAATGTCCTTGCAACCGGCCTGAACCGCTTCAGCAGGCATATCCGAAATGTCTTCCCAGTTGCGATCTGCCGATTTGGCATAGGCAGCGGCGGGTGTTGCGTGGGTAATGCGTGCGGTGGAGACCACACCAGTGGATAAACCCTTGATTTCCGCAAGCTCCAGAGCGGTTACTACTTCATTGCCTGCAACCGTGCTGCAATCTCCCCGCTGGACATCCTCGTCCACGCCCAGCACGCCCGCATCGGTTTTCAAACCTGACATCATGGCGGTCATGGTGCCCGCTGAGTCCGGAACCTGGGCATCGGTGTTATAGGTTTTCACGAGTGTCGTGAAGGGAAAGCTTTCAAAGCTCAGCAGATTTTCCTCGCCCGGACTGCCCTGCCTCTGGCCTTCCAGAATGCGCGCAGCGGTAAGGGTGGACACCCCCATGCCATCGCCCACAAACAGAATGACGTTTTTCGCCTTATCCGAGGACTTCAGGGAGAGCTTCTGCTGAAGCTGTGCCGCGGCGTTAATAAACCAGGTATTGCCCTTTTGTGAGGTCGGTAGTATCTCTGCGACGACACTGGCGGACAATGCCAGCCCGATCGCCACGGAAATTAACGCTCTTTCCAGATTCATAGCGCATATCCTTTCAACGGTGTTGTTGTCTGCCACTCCGGTACAACCTGTTCATCGAACAGAATTCCGGATCGACTCCGCTAAAAAGATAGGGGCTGGTTATGACGTTAATCCTGCATTTGTGTTACTCAGGCATTAAGGTTGTCTGGCCGCAAAAGATTCGACTCACTTTCCTCCCCGGACGCTGATGACCAGGACCCGCCAGCGCAAACAGAGGCGCGCCGGCGGAAATCGGAGAGTTATCGGAGAGTT
>NZ_DDOI01000072.1:1133-1362 GCF_002341575.1 Marinobacter sp. UBA2498
CGGAGAGTTATCGGAGAGTTATTGGAGAGTTATTGAGTAGCCTCCTCTACCCTGTCACCCGCTTCCTCAGCGGCATCTCCCATCTCCTCAGCTGCGTTTTCCGCTCCTTCCTGTAACTCTCCCATGACGCTTTCGTTCTGGCCAGTAGCATCCTCGTAGGTTTCCTCGACTGAATCGCCAGCCTCTTCCATCATGTTTCCGGCGTTGTCCGCAGCCTGCTCGACATCCA
>NZ_DDOI01000072.1:1504-2569 GCF_002341575.1 Marinobacter sp. UBA2498
GTGAGCTTGTTCATACCATATCCCTCTGTTGATATATATTTACAACGCGAAACAGGGTACGGCGAGGCCCGGCCCAAAGGCAATTACCCGGCGATTACCCTTTGGTTAGCCAGTGCTGCCTGCCAGCAGCCGGCCATTAATGGTGATGACATGATCGAGCGGGAGCATGGTGCCTCGTCCGAGCAGCAGGAAATCCTGCCCTGCGCGACTGCAAAGCTCACGAATAACATCGTGCACCGCGCATATCTGGCCGGCGCTGTCCCGGTAAACCACCTCGGTCAGTTGCCCTGAGCCCAGATACTCCTGAAGCATACCCTGAACTGAGTACGAAGCCGTAGTGGAGGGAGTGGAGGGAAAATTTGGCATAGCTGATTCTTCACTACCGTCGAATTCTTGTTTTCCCCGAAGTCTGGCTCAGAAAACGGGATTTCGCCAAAAGAATGATATTTGTCATTTTACGCCAAGCTGCCCCGCTCTGCTGGACGGTCGTTGCATTGCCAGATTGTCCGACATAAATTGACATTACGCGCACCGAACGGGAGAACACAATGAACGCCAAGACCCACGACAACCCGGAATCGCATAATGTCGTTTCCCCCGCCGAATCCGGCTCCACTGGCAACTGGAAGGATCCGAAACGCTATATGTGGTTACTCGGCCCTGCCCTGCCGGGCATCGGGCTCGCGGCCCTGACCGGTTACGCCCTGGCCCCCAAAAAACTGAAAGCCCTGGCCTGGACCGGCCCTGCTCTGGTGCACGGCATCATTCCGGCGCTGGACAGGGCCATTGGTGAGGACCAGAGCAACCCGCCGGAATCCGCAGTGGAGACCCTGGAACGGGACAAGTACTACGACCGGATCGTGAAGGCCTTTATTCCGACCCAGTACGCCATGACCCTCATGGGTGCCTGGCTGGCCAGCCGCAAGGATACGCCCCTGGACGATAAAATCGGCCTGACGCTTACCGTTGGTGCCATAAATGGCGTAGGCATCAACACGGCCCATGAGCTGGGTCACAAATCGAACAGACTGAACAAGCTGTTGGCGATGGCGGCTCTGGCGCCCA
>NZ_DDOI01000072.1:2771-2987 GCF_002341575.1 Marinobacter sp. UBA2498
GCGAGAGTTTCTGGAAGTTCCTTCCCCGTACGGTGCTGGGTGGCATCAAATCCTCCATCAGGATTGAGAAGGCGCGGCTTGCCCGCAAAGGCAAGGGCTTCTGGAGCCTGGATAATGAGTTGTTGCAGGGCTGGGCCATGAGCGCCGGGTTCTTTGGCGCGACAACCTTGGTTTGCGGCCCACGGGCAGTACCATTCCTGGCGGCCCAGGCGGTGT
>NZ_DDOI01000146.1:0-736 GCF_002341575.1 Marinobacter sp. UBA2498
TAATGAGTTTGCCGCGATGGGCTAAAACCGGTTTAGACTCAGGAGTAATGTTCTGGAGGGGGTGTAATAGAAGCCAGGAAGGGATCCTGGTAGTGGGCCGCCTGTGCGGCAAAAATCAGCTGGGAACCGGTATCGGTAAAACTTGTGAAGTTCCCCGGCGGCAAGGCAAAGCAAACGCAGGCCCGCTGAACACCAAAAGCAGTGACAGCAACACAACGATAGTGGGGCGATTCTTTGCGGCCATCCTGCTTTCAAGCACCAGTCTGTGACATTAACAAATTAAGGCATACGATCTACCGATACGTTCCCAAAAGACCAACACTATTTTATTCCGTTGTAAGCGTCCGCCGATGGCGCTGCTCTTCTGTGTCGGCAGTCGGGTTAGAACATCCCTTGGATACCCATAGGGATCATGCCCTTTCCGCATAGCCGACTGGATCAGCGTCATGACCGCAGCCGCGCGTTGACCACTGCGGAGTGATCCCAGGAACAGCCCAACGCACAGGGCCACGAGCCTTCACTTATACGTGACGCCGTGTCGATCGAAGATCTCATAAACTTCCCCGGCCTCCTCCTGCGGCAACATCACCCGGATCGTCTGCTCTTCCTTATCAATAAAGATCACATCCTGTGGGATTTCGCTGCCAATAAGATCGTCTCGCGTATTGCGTGCCTGATCCATGTTCTCGAACTTACCATTAATAGCTTTACCCATCGTGCTTCTCCTTGTTGTTTA
>NZ_DDOI01000146.1:934-1519 GCF_002341575.1 Marinobacter sp. UBA2498
CCCGCCCTCTATCAGGCGAATGTCTGTTCACCGCAACAGTGATAAGGTCAGAACTTGACCTCTCCCCACAACCAGGCCTTGTCCGTATCCACGCCACGACCATCGGCGGCATAGCTGGCGAACTTGGCACCCACCGTGTAGTGCTTGTTGATCGGGTAGACAGCCAGCAGCCCCAGCTCGGAGCCATAGCTCAGGCTATTGATGTCACTGCTGTAGTCATGATAAACGGCCAGCCACTTGACCCCCTTTGCTGAGGCACCCGCCGATACGTATAGATCCTGCAGGCCATCGTCCGGGGTGACCAGGAACTGGTCGGCCCAACCGTTCATCGCGTGAAGCGTCGCCAGAGGCGTCTGGAATGACCGGCCGTCGTCCGACTCCAGAGTCTCCATACCCACCTTAAAGGTCAGGCCGTAGACTGCGAGCCCCACTTCCGCCAGCCAATAAGCGGCCTCAAAGCTTTGCGGGTTGTCTGCATAGTCTTTCTGGATTGCGTACTCCAGGGTGTACAGGACCCTGGCGTCTTCCGATACATCGGTGCCACCTGCGAACCGCAAACCAAAATTCTGGGTTGAGTTGACGTCT
>NZ_DDOI01000146.1:1671-2705 GCF_002341575.1 Marinobacter sp. UBA2498
CGTTGGTAAAGTCGAAAAGATAACCGTAAGTGGTCAGGGTTCCGGCAGCCAAGCCATGATACTGTGCGTTGAAAATCGGCGACTGCATTGGGAAATTGCCATTAGGGCTGGCATCCGAGAACACCCGGTTAGCATTGTAAAGATAGCCCGCTGTGATCTTCGTGTCCGGAAGCGACTCGTTGGTGCCGACAAAGGCATCGAAGGTTTGCTCATTCTGGCGCCAGCCAACCGTACCGATAAACCGGTGATTGTCCAGAGCAAAGCGCTGACGGCCGTAGGTCAGGCTGGTATCCGAAAAACCTTTGTAACGCACGTAAATTTGGTTGACTTCGGTTTCCGTCGGATCAGCGACTACTGAGTGATCGGTTATGCCATTGATGGTGCTATTGTAGTTCTCATTCCCCACAGCGGACACATCTTCCGCCTCGGCAAACACCTCAAACCCCTTAAAATCACCAGTCCGGTACCCCAGTCGGGTTCGAACGGTAGAAGCATGGGCTTGATCAAGAGGGTTGTCCTGATCCACAAATTCGTAACGGTAACGAACATCAAGCGAAACCTTTCCCCCGGTTAAGGCTTCGGTAAAGGTCATGGACAGGACAGGCGTTGCGGCAGAGGCCAGAACCGAACCAATGGCAAAGACAAGCAACGACTTCTGATTTTTTTGGCCATTCCTGGCAGTGAGCGGAGTTAGCATCATTTTCATCCTAGTGGTACCTTCAGCGGCCGTATAAACGGTTGAATGGAGTCAATATTTCATCGATAAGTCGCTCATTCAGTTTAGGGCGCCAATGTCAGCGACAACCTTGATATCGGTCAGATTGAACCTGACTCTCAAGGGGTACCTCCATAGGCTCACAGGCAAAAAGAGCTGAACAACGCGCCACCACCTTATACGTCTCGCAAAGCCGTCCATACGGGCCTCCTTTTTTCAGGAATACAGCCGGATCAGAGCTTAACTGCACCTTCAGGCTGTCCAACTGATGGGGTCCACCTCAATGTACACCAGAAACCTCAGATGAACTTTATTAGCG
>NZ_DDOI01000146.1:2836-3575 GCF_002341575.1 Marinobacter sp. UBA2498
GGGGGCGGGGTGGGGGGGGGCAGACAAAAGCATGGGCAGATTAATATCTGCCCAAAACCTGAGTATTTCATTAACTCTCAAGAACTATATCAAGCCGCAAACTCATTCAAGCGACCTCCATGCGGTCAAAATGCATATTGTAACCTCGCACGCACTTCATCTCCGCTAGCGCCATTGGCTTCTTCGCCATCCATGTAGCTCATTCCAAGTCGAACATTCTTGTTGGCGTAATAGTTAACGCCCAGTGTTGTTTGCTCACCGTCGGTCGTGGCCAGCCCCACATCACTGTATTTTCCGTCACCATCCTCAAAGCGGGCAACAACTTCCCAGGCCCCTTTGGGTGATGCCGGTTTTACCCGCTTGAATGCTCCGGCTTTGTAAGGACGGCTTTCGCCGGTGATGATCCAGCCAAGCTGTACGTAATAACCATCAACATCCACCTGGCCTTCCTCGGAATCGAAATATTCGGCCTGGGCATGGAAGGGCCCGGAAGCGCCGGCGAGCTCCAGATTAAACGTATCGACCTCATCGGCCTGAGTGTCGGCATCACGCGTGGTATAACCCGCACCAAGATGAACAACCATATTGTTCGTTTGAATCGGTGCAACCGTGCCCCGTGCGGTTACTGCCGTGTTATTGAAATCGTCGCTGCCATTGCCGCCTGCCTCGAAGTAGCCGATACCGTAGGTCCAGTTGCTGCCTTTGCCGCTGAGCTGGATGCCGCCGCTGCGACCGGGGG
>NZ_DDOI01000146.1:3656-12408 GCF_002341575.1 Marinobacter sp. UBA2498
TTCCAGGCCGAATGGCTCTTTCTGTTTACCGATAGTCACGGTTGCAGCTGAGCCAAATCCCATGTAACGAATGTACAGGTCTTCAGCAGTACCGCCGTCGGCGCCATCACTTTCAGCGACGTTGAACTGGGTCTTGTACGCCCAGTCGCCAAAGTGGCCCTTGGCGTAGAGGCGTGCCCGGCGCACATCGAAATCGGTAGTGTCAACACCGTTGTCGTCAGACTGCGTGGCGTCGTAATCCCACTGAATGCGCCCGCCGAGCTGAAAAGACGCAGAGTTATCCGACACTTTCACTTTGATACCGCTGTCGGTATCGATCACAAGGTCTTCGCCGCTGGTCGTAACGTTTCCGGCCTGTGCAGCAGAAGCGGCAGAAATCGCCAAAGCCAAGCCCAAATATTTCTTGCTCATGATCTGTCTCACCTTTTTCGGTTTGCTTGTGTGTGTTGAAGCGCTATTAAAGTCTATTTGGCAAAGATTACAGAATGGTTACAGAGAATGCATCAAAACAGGGCGCTGGTCCGGGCCGGTGACAGGTTCTGGGGCGCTAGGTGTTGGGTCGTTTTTCGGGGGCAAGCTCAGAATGTGCCGATTTGTCTCTATAATAATGATAAAAAAGAATAAATAAGATGTGGCAAGACTTTTGCTAAATCATATTTGGAGCAATGAAACCCAACCGAAGGTATCCATTATGAAGAAGCAGTTTTTCACCAAATCCGGATTTATCAGTATCACTTTGCTTGCAGCACTTCAGGCTGCGCCCGCCATTGTTAGCGCTGACGTCAGCTCAAATGTGAGCGCCAGCAGCAACTATCTGTTCCGGGGCGTCACCCAGACAGACGGGGCTGCGGCTGTCCAGGGAGGGTTGGATTATGAGCATGCGTCGGGCTTCTACGCCGGTGGTTGGGGTTCCAATGTCGATTTTGGTGACGGCACCAGCTATGAGCTTGATCTTTATGCCGGATTCTCCGGCTCTGTGGAAGAACTGGGTTATGACGTTGGGTACATTTATTATGCGTATCCTGACGCGCCGGACTCCATCGACTTCGGCGAACTGTACGGCGAGATCAGTTATGGCATTGCGGCCATCGGCCTGGCCTACACGATCAACAGCGACACCAGTGGTGATGGGGTGTTCGTGCAGGGGGATGCCTATTACTACGCCTCTGTTGGGGTGCCTCTGGAGGACAGCTACAGTGCCGGTGTGACGCTTGGCTATTACGACTTCGCTGATGACGGCAAGGCTTCTGTCGGCGAGGCAAGTTATTCACACGTCGCCGCCAACGTTACAAAGGATGCGGGAAACTTCGGTTCTTTCAGTGTTAACGTGGAGTACGCGGACATTGAGTCAACCGACGCGCTTGGCTCTGTCAACTCGGATGATCCGAAGTTCTGGCTGGGTTGGAGCAGGAGTTTCTGATCGGCCAAGTGATCACAAGCAATTCAGATCCAGAATAAAAAGCCGGCCCAAATGACGGGCCGGTTTTTATTTATCATGCAAGAACCCACCATCGTGCGCCTGCCTTGACGCCCGGTGACTCGACATCCTCGCCCTTACCTCTGCCCCCCCCTGCCGCCAAAGCTCATTTCTTATCCGGTGCCTGAATTTCAAACTGTATTAAAGGTTTGTCTGTAAGGTCGTTCCAGATTCCCACGCAAAAATGCTGACTCACTGACCTCAGTCAAACAGCCAGGATGATACTGAATGAACAAACGATTGTTGTTGTGCGCGATGATAGTTCCGGGAGCCTTGGCCGTCTCTCCTATGGTGTCGGCCCAGGCAAAAGAGAGTGTGTCGCTGAAAGAATATCAGCAGGCCAAAGCCAGCCAGGCTGTTTCCCTGAACCAGGCCATGGTGATGGCTTTCGAGAATAGCCCGGTATTGGCTTTGAGGCGGGCCGCGGTCTCGATACAGCAGGGACAGCTTGATCATGCCAGCCGCTGGGCGCCGAGCAATCCAGAGTTTGAGTTGGGGGCCCGTCAGGCCCCGGATCAGGCCGACGAGTCCCTGGAATATGGGGTGAGGGTTACTCAGGAGATCTGGATGGGTAATCGCGGCGACCTTGGGCAGTCGCGTGCCCGGAGTAATCTCACGTCCCGGCAACAGGAGCTTGAATACCTGAAGGTAGCCACCAAGGCGCGGGTGCGGGCCGCCTATTTCCGGATACTGCTGGCTCAGAAAGAGTTGGAAACCGCAACCCGTGCCGTTGAACTTATGCAACGCACCAAAGACCTGGTTGAAATGTCCGTAAAACAGGGTAAACAAACCCGGATTGATCTCAATACCGCAGTCATTGGGCTTGCCAGGGCCCGGAATCAAAAAGCCTCGGCGGAACAAAAGCTCGAGCAATCAAAAATTGACCTTACCGAAGTGCTCGGGGTGTCCCCCTCCGATGCCGTTGGGGTGACCGGCGAGCTTGATGTGACGCTCGAAGACCTGCCTCCGACCAGCCAGCTTGTCGAGATGGCACAGAGTCAGAGAGCGGACCTGAAAGCGGCGGCCGCCAGAATTGCAGCGGATGAATCTGGCCTTGAAGTTGCGAAAAGCCTGACGATTCCAAATCTGAAAGTCTTCGGATTTTATGATCGTGAGGAAGGCTCCAACCTTTTCGGTGCAGGGGTGTCGATGCCTTTGACCGTTTTTCATGATTATTCCGGTGAGCAGAGACAAGCTGCTGCGCGGCTGAAAACCTCCGAGCTTGAGGCAGAGGCCTTGCGCCTGGCTACAGAGCGTCAGGTTGTGTCAGCTGTGGCCCGGTACGAATCCACCGCCGTTCGGCTGCGCCAGATGAACGAGTCGATCCTGGAGCGTTCAGAGGAAACATTACAGTTGATGCAGAAAGCACTTCGGGCGGGCAAGGTCGGTGCCTCGGATGTTCTGGCGGCACAGGACAATCTCCTGTCGGTAAGGCAGGAATACGTTCAGGCGCAGAATGATTATATCGATGCCGTCCGGGCGCTGGAGATAAGCACAGGAGGTGCTCTGTCGATGTCAGCCGGTTCCTGAGGGTATGAAACTCAAAATTGACCGTTCTCTTAGTACCGTTCTCTAAATATTGAGGGTGAATGAATGATTCGCAATCTGAAGATACTGTTAATAGTTGTCGGCGCTCTGAGCTTGCAGCAGGCATACGCTGCCGGAGAAGCCGAGGGTGACCAGCACGAAAATGAAGAAGCCGAGCATGCCGGAGAGGAAAACCAGTCCCGCCAGATCCATCTGACGCCGGAGCAGACAGAGTTACTGTCGATTCAGACTGTGGCGGCTGCCAAGGGGCGCGCTGGCGCAATTGTTACGGCACCTGCCGAGATTCAGTATGTGCCGGACCGCGTGGCCGAGGTTGGTCCGCTGCTGGAGGGAAAACTGACAGGGTTGGCGGTTGATCTGGGGGATCGTGTCAATAAGGGGCAGTTACTGGCAACCCTGAACAGTGTGGAGCTGGCCCGGATTCGCTCCCGGTTAATCTCGCTGGAGGCCCGCAAAGAAGCGGCCGAGTCTGACTACAATCGTGAAAGGGAGTTGCAGGGACAGGGTATTTCCAGTGAAGAAGAGTTCCTGGATGCCAAGGCTGCCTTTCTTGAAACAAAAGCGGAGTACGATTCCGTGCGGGAACAACTGGCGGTTTACGGCAGCGAGTCGTCAGGTGACAGTGGGGGGCTGGCGCAATACGCGCTCCGCTCACCCATTGAGGGGCGTGTCGAGCAGATGCATGTTCGTCTGGGGCAAACGCTGAGTCCGTCGGATACGCCTTTCATCGTGGCGGATGCCTCGGTGTTGTGGGCCATTCTTCAGGTGTCCGAATCCGATATTGACCAGATTTCAACGGGAGACGAGGTTCAGATTTCCTCCAGGGATTCAAGTTCTGACCGGTTTCACAGTGGGCAGGTATCCTGGGTGTCGAGCATGCTCGATGAAAAGACCCGCACCATCCCGGTTCGCGTTGTGCTGGAGTCTCCCAGAGGCGACCTTCGCCCGAATACCTATGCCACGGCCAGAATCATGACGGAATCGGAGGCCTCACTGCCGCTGGTTCCGGATGATGCGGTTCAAACCATTGGCGATGACTCCGTTGTGTTTGTTCCGGGCGATGAGAAAGGGGCTTACAAGGCGGTTCCCGTCACGCTTGGCAAGGAGGCAAACGACTGGATCGAGATCAAGTCCGGCATTAGCGCAAACACGGAAGTGGTTTCAGTAGGCGCTTTTGATCTGATGTCGGCCATTACCGCCAGTGGCCGCAGCGCCGCTCACGGACACTAAACCCCGGGGGGAGCATGATCAACGCAATTGTGAATTATGCGCTGAACAATCGTCTGATGACGCTTGTTTTTGCTATCGCCGTGATCGTTGCCGGCGTATTTTCATTTCAAAAACTGCCGGTGGATGCGTTTCCGGACGCGACGCCGACCATGGTTCAGGTGTTTACCACCAGTCCTGGTCTGTCGCCGGTTGATATCGAAACGCTGATTTCCTATCCCGTTGAGATCAGCATGTATGGAATTCCCAAGCTGGAAAAAGTGCAGAGCACGTCGATTTTCGGGTTGTCGCGGGTGACCATCTATTTCGAAGATGGCACCGATATCTACTTCGCCAGGCGGCTGGTAAACGAACGGCTTTCCGAGGCCAAGCGCCAGATTCCCGAAGGGATGGGGCAGCCGGAACTCGGGCCCATAGCGAGCGGTCTTGGGCGCATCCTGATGTATTCCCTGGAAGCTGAGGATAAGGATCAATACAGCCTGCAGGAAATCCGCACGATCCAGGACTGGATTGTCAAGCCCCAGCTCAGAACCGTTCCGGGTGTAACCGGTGTGCTGTCCATCGGCGGCGAGGTAAAACAGTATCAGGTCAATATCGATGCGCAGAAGCTTCAGGCAAGGAACCTGACAGTGTCTGACGTTCGCGGCGCCCTCACCCAGAATAATCGGAACGTCGGCGCCTCTTTCATTACGCGAGGAGGTGAAGAGTATATAGTTCGCGGCTACGGTTGGGTTAATTCAGGTACCGAGGGCATCGAGGACATCCAGAACATCATTGTGTCCAAGAGTGAGGGAGAGTCTCCTATTTATGTCAGGGATGTGGCAGAGGTTAGCCTTGGACCGGCAATTCGCCGCGGCGCGGAGGTGTCCTCGGGCGAGGAGTCCGTGGGCGGCTACGTGATGAAGCTGATCGGAACCAACACCAGTCAGGTACTCGAGGACGTCAACGCAAAAATCGATGATCTGAACAAGTCACTTCCCGAAGGGCTGAAAATAGAGGCTTATTACTCCCAGGCGGAGTTGGTGGGCAAGGCCATAGGCACTGTCGAGAAAGCATTACTTGAGGGCTCGGTTCTGGTGCTGGTGTTCCTCTATCTGTTCCTCGGAAATATACGTTCCACACTGATCGTGGTGGCGACCTTGCCGTTGTCTGTGCTTTTCGCATTCATTGCGATGCGGATTTCGGGCCTGTCCGCCAATCTGATGAGTCTGGGGGGGCTGGCTATCGGCATCGGTATGATGGTGGACGGCGCCGTTGTGATGATAGAGAACATCTTCCGACATCTGGAAGAACGATCAGAGGAAAAGGTCAGTGTTCTGAGGCTTGTAGGTGAATCTGCCCGGGAAGTGGCTCGTCCGATTGTGTTTGCCATTGGCATCATTATTATCGTTTTTCTGCCGCTGTTTACGCTGCAGGGCGTTGAGGGCAAGCTGTTTTCGCCCATGGCCTACACCATCAGTTTTGCGTTGATCGGTGCGCTGTTACTCGCGTTGACGTTGGTGCCGGTTCTGGCCTCGCTGTCATTCAAGATGGGTGGACAACACAAAGAGCCGAAGCTGGTTCTGTTCCTGAACCGGCTATACAAGCCGGTGGTGAATACTGTCGTCAAAGCCCCTAAAATTGTAATGGGCGTGGCCGTCATTGCCTTTGCCGGCAGTCTCCTGCTGTTTCCCTATCTCGGGAGCGAGTTCGTGCCCACGCTCAGGGAAGGCACGTTCCAGATTCGCTCGACACTGCCTCCTGGAGCCAGTCTTGAATCCGCCATCAAGTATGGCAAACGGATTCAGTCCGTTGTCGATGAATTTCCAGAGGTCACCGGCACCTATGCCAGGATCGGTCGTGCCGAGGTGGGCGGTGATCCTGAACCCGTGAACGTTGTCGCGACGCTCGTCAATCTGAAGCCTCTGGATCAGTGGCGAGAAGATGTGAGCTATGAGGACCTTCAGAGCCGGATTGCGGAGTCTTTGGATGAGCGGGTTCCCGGGCTTGCCAACAATCTGTCACAACCGATTCAGCTCAGAACCGACGAACTCCTCTCAGGCGTTCAGGCGCAACTGGTTGCCAGCATTTTCGGCGACGACCTCGACGAGTTGGGCCGGATCGGCAAGGAAGTGGCGGCCCTGGCGAATGATGTGCCGGGGGCAACGGATGTGCGCGCTCAGCAGAGCGCAGGTAAAAAACAGATCGTTATTCGCCCCGACCGTGAAGTGCTGGCGCAGTTTGGCATCAGCATTGATAACCTGATGAGTACGGTCGAAACCGGGATTGGCGGTAAAGGCGCGGGGCTGGTCTTCGACGGTGTCCGGCGATTTGAGATCTTCGCCCGGCTGCAAGAGTCCTATCGCGGGTCCATCGATGAAATCAGAAAGCTTCCCCTCCGGGGTAATAGTGGCGAGCTCATCCCGCTTTCACGGGTGGCCGATGTTGAAATGTACGCTGGCCCCAAGAAAATTTCGCGCTCCAATGCCAGTCGGCGACAGTACGTGCAGATGAACGTACGTGGTCGCGATATGGGCGGTGTTGTTCAGGATTTGCGCAAGCGGATCGAGGAGCAAGTGGACATGCCGCCGGGGTATTTCGTGGAGTTCGGCGGTCAGTTTGAGAACCAGGAAAGGGCCATGGCTCGGCTTGCGATCGTTGTGCCCATTACCCTGGCGCTTATTTTCCTGCTTCTCTTTTCGGCATTCAGTAGTCTTCGCTATGCGGCGCTGATCTTCATGAATGTGCCCTTTGCGGTTACTGGTGGCATTGTCGCGCTGTTTGTGACGGGGCTTTACCTCTCTGTGCCCGCTGCCGTGGGATTCATCGCGGTGTTCGGCGTAGCCGTACTGAACGGTGTGGTGATGGTGAGCTACATCAATCAGTTGCGGGACGAAGGCTACGAAGTCATTGAAGCAGTCAAGTTGGGTGCTCAACGCCGTTTGCGGCCGGTTCTGATGACCGCCTCTGTGGCTATTCTGGGGCTGATTCCCCTGCTGCTGGCCGATGGCATTGGCTCTAATGTCCAACGGCCACTGGCAACGGTTGTGGTTGGCGGTCTGATCACGTCAACGTTGCTGACGTTGGTAGTGTTGCCCAGCGTGTATCAGTGGTTTGCATCCGAACGTCGTGACGTTGAAGTCTGATAGGCAGGAGAAGGCTTATGTATGAAATAAAGGCTTATGTCAGAGAGGTTATGGCAGAGCATGTGGTTGATGCTCTGGCCAGAGTCAAGGGCGTGACAAGCATTGCTGTCGTGCCTCTCAGCGAATTTGGTCATCTGGTCGGCGATGAGTCGCCTCTGGAGAAAGTGAAGATGGTCAAGCTGGAAGTAGACGTAGCGACCGATGATGTCGCTGGTGAAGTTGTGGAACTCATTGTCAGAACGGGCAGAACCCAGGATGGGCACCCGGGTGACGGCAAGGTACTTGTATCCCGCCTGGTTCGGGCTGTTCGTATCGAGGACGGCGAAACCGGTGAGAGTGCACTGGAGCCTGCTTCAAGCTAGTGCTCTGGAAACTGGATGGCGGTTCTGCGGCTTTTGGTTGCGGGCCGCCATCACAGTTCTATCTCCAGTTCCCAGCGATAGATCATATCGTCTGAGTCCGTAGTGAGGCCAAATGCAACGCCCGCCTGGAGTTCCAGAATACTGGAACCCATTCTGAACTCAGCCAGGATGGCAGGTCCCATCAAATGGTTGTTTTCGGCCCCGTAATACTCCAGCCCTGGCTGAAACGTGTCAGACTTCGTGTAGGCGAACTGTAATGAGCCAGTGGGCTCAAGCTGCTCGTCGTCTTCGCCAAATGAGCGGCTAACCAGAAGGTTCGTCAGGATGCTGTAATGCGCGTATAGCTGTCTCTCGTAAAGTGACCCAAGGGTCACTCCACCGGCTTTTTGGCCATGTTCTTTTGACAGTTCAATGAACAAGCCCGCAGCGCTCTCAGTGTCTTGAAAAAAGTTTCCAATCAGTTCGATTTCGTATTCCTCAAGTGAATACGCTCGCCCCGGTCTCTTGATTGCGTTGAAGTTAAGTTCGGCGCTCAGGCGTTCAGATAGCCCGTAACCCACCTCCCACTGATCGGCACGAAGGTTGTCAATTTCGCTCCCCTCACTGTCCAGAAACGCCCCAACCACTCCGATTTCGAGATCCCCCGCAGTTACCCGGGGGGAGTAAATTTCATCGACTGCGAGCTCTGATTTGACCGTGAGGGGCCATAACAGAACCAGGAAAGCCAGTTTGAGTTTGAATCCGTGGCGCGGTGCGCCTGCGTTATTCGTTGCTCGAGACATAGATCACCTTGAAGAAGTGACGGAAAGTAAGGGGCATCGAATGACAGGCTATTGATCTGAGCGCTACAGAAACATAAGTCTTTGGTACTCATTTTGTCCGTCAAAAGGACAGTCCGGGAATGCTGGTGGAGTTGGAGGGCGGTTTCTTTTGTGGATGACGCTTCGAATTCAAGTTCATTTCAACCTTTTCACTTACTATCTCCACCTCTACCTACCTTGTCATGGGCGTCT
>NZ_DDOI01000077.1:0-3160 GCF_002341575.1 Marinobacter sp. UBA2498
GACGATGCCCCAGAATCCCAGTTTATGTTCCCGGAATTCCAACTGGCCCAGCAGTTATTCCAGGCCAGAGGCATAGAGACCTTGATCCTCGACCCATCGGAGCTTGAGTATGTTGATGGTGCCCTGAGCGCCCACGGCAAGCCTATTGACATGGTGTACAACCGCCTGGTGGATTTTGCCTTGGAGGCCCCGGCTCTTGGGGCGCTGAGGCGCGCCTACCTCGACGGCGCGGCGGTCGTCACGCCCAATCCACGCGCCCATGCGCTGATGGCCGACAAACGGAACCTGATCCTGCTATCTGATGCCCAAACCCTGCGCGACTGGGGCCTGAGTGAAACCGAGGCAGGATTTCTGGATAGAGCTGTACCGAAGACCCGGCTGGTTTCAGCAAGTGATGAGGCGGAGTTGTGGAGCAACCGGCGTAAACTGTTTTTCAAACCGGTAGCGGGCCATGGCAGCAAGGGCGTCTATCGGGGCGAAAAACTAACCCGCCGCGTTTTCGAAGAGATCCTGAAGGGTGATTACATCGCGCAGAACTTCGTTCCCGCCGGAGAACGCACCCTGAGAGTGGATGGCACGGTCACCACCAGAAAGGTCGATATCCGTTTGTACACCTATGCCGGGCAACATCTGCTTGCCGCTGCCCGTGTGTACCAGGGCCAGGCCACCAACTTTCGAACGCCGGGAGGTGGCTTTGCGCCCGTCTTTGAGGTGTGAAGGTGAGCCTCAATTGGAAACATTCAAAGGGATTAAGCCGTCAGCAAAAGTGCTCGGATCTCATAGATCCTGCATTCGGCCAACCTGACGAGCCAGTCTCATCGACTCATTTTCCTCCATCGCCAAAAGAGATTCGAACAGCTCTTTTGCTTCTGGAATTTCGGCTTTTCCAATCAGCGTTTTGTAGAGATCAATAATCTGATCATGAAAGTCGAACACTTCCCGGCAGATACCATCAAAATCAAGCTTCGCGTAAGGCTCGTCGCAGGTTCGATGAGTTTTGATCGGATTATGGGACAGGTAGTCGTACACCCGAGTTTCCAGTGCCTTCTTATCCCCTTGGTGCTCAAACTCGTTCACGATCCGCTCTATTTCCGATTCATGAGCTGCCAGATAATCCAAAAGCGCACGGGCCCGTTCTTCCTCGTGCTTTGTTGCGCAATGGGACAGACAGCTCGCCAGATGTGAGTGCAGATCGCGCGTCCAGTCGATCAGTTGTCCAAAAGTCTTTATATCCATATCTTTTTTCCTTTTTTCCTTTTTTCTTCTCCATAATATGACTGACATCAAATAGGTATCCCGTCGTCAAATGAGGAGTCCTATTTGCATTTCCAGTGTTCAGTTGGGCTATGCGCTCGCCTGGCTAATTCGCTAATCCATTGCAAACCGCAGGCACTGCAGCAAATCGACGCCTCTACCGGCTTCAGATCGATTCCACAACCTCAGAGAGCATATCCCTGACCTTCCCGGCAACCTGCTTGAGCTCGTCATTATCGATGGCGCTCATGGAAGCCAATGGATCCACTGCACTTACCTCAATGCCCTCCGAAACCTCACGAAGAATAACGTTGCAAGGCAGCATGGCACCCACGCGAGGCTCCACACCGATGGCTTCCCAGGCCATGCCAGGATTGCAGGCCCCGAGAATCCGATAGGCCAACATATCCTTGTCCAGCTTTTTCTTCATGGTGGCTTTGACATCAATTTCTGTCAGCACACCGAACCCGTGATCAGTGAGGGCCTGACGCGCTCTTCTGTCCACGTCCTCGAAATCGACATCTTTGATAACTCGATCGATCGTGTATGACATAGCTACCTCCAATGATTCAGAAGTTCATTGCTTTGACCCGAGTTTCACCACCCTCAAACGCAGCGCATTCACGATCACGCTGACCGAGGACAGCGACATGGCGGCCGCTGCAAAAATGGGCGACAGCAGTATCCCGAAAAACGGGTACAAAACCCCTGCCGCTATCGGAACACCGGCGGAGTTGTAAACGAAGGCGAAAAACAGGTTCTGACGGATATTGCGCATGGTCGCCAGAGACAAACGGCGCGCCTCGACAATGCCCATCAGGTCGCCGCGTAGCAGCGTAATGCCGGCGCTTTCGATGGCGACATCGGTCCCGGTGCCCATGGCCACACCGACATCCGCCGTTGCCAGTGCAGGCGCATCGTTTACGCCGTCACCCGCCATCACGACAACACGGCCTTCGTCTTTCAGGCGCTGGACGATCTTGCCCTTATCTTCCGGCAGGACTTCCGCTTCCACTTCGTCGATATGCAGTTTTCGGGCAACTGCTTCAGCTGAAGTGCGGTTATCGCCGGTCAGCATGACCACCCGGATGCCGTCTTTTTGCAGCGCGGAAATAGCGGCTTCGGTGGTTTCCTTGACCGGATCGGCAATCGCCAGCAACCCTGCGACGTTTCCGTCGACAGCAGCAAAAATCACGGTAGCACCATCTTTTCGGAGCTGGTCGGCGTCGCCGTCAAATCGCGTGGTGTCGACATTTTCCGACTCCATGAGAAGGCGGTTACCAAGTAGCACCCGCTTGCCGTCTATTCGACCGGTAACCCCTTTACCATTCGGAGAGTCAAAGTCTTCCGCATCCGGAAGCTTCAGGTCCATGCCCTTGGCTTTATCGAGTATGGCGTGAGCCAGTGGGTGCTCACTGCCTTTCTCCAGGCCGCCTGCATAACGCATGAGACTACTGTCATCGAACCCGTTGGCCGCGACAAGCCGGGTGACTTGCGGCTTGCCCTCTGTCAGCGTGCCGGTTTTATCCACCACCACGGTGTCCACCTTCTCCATACGCTCCAAGGCTTCCGCATCGCGAATCAGAACGCCACTTTGAGCACCGCGTCCGACACCCACCATGATGGACATGGGCGTCGCCAAGCCAAGTGCGCAAGGGCAGGCAATGATCAGAACACTGACCGCTGCAATCAGCCCGAACGCCATAGGCGGCGTGGGCCCGAAGAATGACCAGGCTATAAAGGCGATAATGGCGATCACGATCACCGCAGGCACAAAATAACCCGCCACCTTGTCGGCCAGGCCCTGAATGGGCGCGCGGCTGCGCTGGGCGCTCGCCACCATCTGCACAATCTGGGACAGCATGGTGTCACGGCCAACCTTGTCGGCCCGCATGATAAAGCTGCC
>NZ_DDOI01000077.1:3220-4366 GCF_002341575.1 Marinobacter sp. UBA2498
GCCCGCATGATAAAGCTGCCCTGCTGGTTGATACTGCCGCCGATCACCTGGTCGCCGGATTTTTTGCTGACTGCCAAAGGCTCACCGGTCACCATGGATTCATCCACGTTGGAGCTGCCTTCAAGCACCTCGCCGTCCAACGGCACCTTGTCTCCCGGACGTACCCGCAAGCGGTCACCGACCTTGACCTGATCAAGCGACACATCGGATTCGCTGCCATCGTCGTCCAGTTTTCTGGCCGTCGCCGGTGCCAGATCCAGCAGGGCCTTGATGGCACCAGAGGTTTTCTCTCTGGCGCGCAATTCCAGCACCTGCCCCAGCAGCACCAGCACCACGATGACAGCAGCCGCCTCGAAGTAGACGGCGACCGACCCGTCTTCCTGCCGGAAGGCGCCTGGGAAGATCTGCGGCGCCAGGGTCGCCACCAGGCTGTAGATCAGCGCGACGCCGGTACCAATGGCAATGAGCGTAAACATGTTCAAGTTACGGCTAACCACGGATTTCCAACCCCGGACGAAGAAGGGCCAACCGCACCAGAGCACCACAGGCGTTGCCAGCACCAGTTGAATCCAGTTGGACATCTGCGGGGCTATAATGTGATCGAGTCCGGTGAGGTGCCCACCCATCTCCAGTACCAGTACAGGCAGGGCCAGCACCAGGCCGATCCAGAATCGGCGGGTCATGTCTTTGAGTTCTTCCGAAGGCCCGTCGTCCAGGCTTACCTGCTCGGGCTCTAGGGCCATGCCGCAGATTGGGCAGTCCCCTGGCCCTTGCTGCCGAATCTCGGGGTGCATGGGACAGGTATACATAGTGCCCGGCGCTACCGGCTCTTGCTGTTTCTTTTCCCAATCGAGGTACTGCTCAGGGTCCTCGTCGAATTTGGACTGGCAACGCGACGAGCAGAAGTACCAGGTTTTACCGCCATGCTGGCTGCGGTGTTCCGCGGTATGCGGATCGACTGCCATGCCGCAAACCGGATCCTTGGCGGTGTGCCCGCCAGGTTCTTTATCGGCGTGGTGATCGTGGTCATGGGCGTGATGGTGCTCAGCCATTCTGATCTCCTGTTTTATCGGCGGGCCAGTCTGCAAATGCAATGAAATACAGCAGAACCAGATTGACGATAGGGATCAGTATCAGTACACCCAT
>NZ_DDOI01000008.1:0-159 GCF_002341575.1 Marinobacter sp. UBA2498
TCGTTGCGATCAACAAGGATGAAGAAGCACCGATCTTCCAGGTTGCTGATTATGGTCTGGTAGCGGACCTGTTCGAAGCCGTTCCGCAGCTTGAAGAAGAGCTGAAGAAAGTTCTGTAACTTTCTGCCTGGCTTGAGAAAAGGCACCTTCGGGTGCCTT
>NZ_DDOI01000008.1:340-810 GCF_002341575.1 Marinobacter sp. UBA2498
ATATCTGACCCCCACGGTTGAACCGGATATACAAACCATGACCACAATGCCGTTTGATGCCTTAGCCTGCCCACTGGACGGCTGCCCACTGGCGCCCAGCGAAAAGACCTGGCGTTGCGAGAACGGACACAGCTTCGACGTTGCCCGGCAGGGCTACGTGCATCTGTTACCCGTTCAAAAGAAACGTTCCCTGGACCCGGGTGATAGCAAGGAAATGGTCGCAGCCAGACAACGGTTTCTGAATGCAGGGTTCTACACAAAGATCGCCGAGGCTGTGAGCAATCAGGTATTGCAGTGGCTCCCGAGCGAGGGCACTGGATCGATTCTGGACGCAGGCTCTGGTGAAGGTTATTACCTTCGACACCTCGCGAGCTTGGCTGGCGCCAGAGATATCTCCATGATCGGCGTCGACATCTCCAAGTGGGCGGTTCTGGCCGCGGCCAAACAGGACAAACAGACCCGGTGGGTGG
>NZ_DDOI01000008.1:924-5562 GCF_002341575.1 Marinobacter sp. UBA2498
AACAGACCCGGTGGGTGGTTGGCAGCAATGCCAACCTGCCAATACTGCCAGAATCCCTGGATCTCGTGCTTTGCCTGTTCGGTTTTCCGGTTTACAGCGAGTTCGCCAGAGTGCTCAAGACTGGCGGGAAGGTGATGCAGGTGGATGCCGGTGCAGACCATCTTCGGGAACTGCGTGAAATCATTTATCCCGAACTGAAACCACCCGCAGACACTGAGATAGTTGATCCCGAGGGCTTCCGGACCCTGGATTCGACCGTGCTAAGGTTCCCGTTGAGTCTTCCGGACCAGGACAGCATCGCCGATCTCCTGGCCATGACACCCCATCTTTATCGGGCCAACTCGGAGGGCCTTGAGAAGGCTGCTTCGCTCGAATCACTGGTGGTGACAGTCGACGTGGTTCTGAAATGCCTGGAAAGGCGTTAACCCCCGAATTTCATTGACCGTCGTCGGAACCCTGAGCCTTGCCGCTCTTGCGGGAGGCGAGCCGCCTTTCTGCTTTCCCGATGATCAGGGTATCGGCGAGGATGTGCAGGGCCTTGTTGGTTGTGCGCACGGTCTTGTAGATCTGTTGACTCTTCTGGTCATGGGTGGCCCGAGCTTTGCGGGCAGTCTGCCGGAACTCTTCATCCTTCGAGAACAGATCAATCAGCCCGAAAGTCGTGTTCGAGATTGCTTTGTGCAGCTTTTCTACGGCGCTCGCGCCACCCGAAACCGAGTCCTCCAGCAACCGCGCCCGGTTCCGGACCTCGAGAAGATCCATTCTGCTTTTCTGGATGGCACTGTGCGCCGACACACGGTGGGAATTGAGAATCCGTGCTTCACGGCGACAGAGCAGCAGCTGCCAGTAGGCGATGCAGAATCCGCAAAAGGCCAGTAGCAGCAACAATACGATTGCGGCCAGGTTCATGATGGGGCCCTCCATTCACACATTGCGATCATCGATACTCAATCTGCATATCCACGTCGATTTCGCGCTCTGTCATCTCTTCCTCAAGTTCTTTCATCACTTCCTGGTACACCATTTTGCGAACCATCACGGGGAGTTTGTCGGCAAGCACTCGGGCAGAGCGTGACTCCCGCTTGGCCAGGGCAATCGGATCCAGTACCCGAAGCGTAATAACCAGCTCCGGTTCCTGCTCGGAATCTGCGATATCGTCGTTCTCCATCATTCGGGCGATCACTTTGCGCTGTTCAAGAACCTGCCAGCAGACAAAGCCGCTGAACAGGACAAGCAGGATGCTCAAGACTGTTAAAAAGGTGATCAATTCGAACCTCCGGAAATCGTTTTCTTGCTCTGCCTGCCAGTGTGCCCCAAGCAGTATGACAAACGATTGGCCGTGAAGACGGATTTACCGGTGTTGCCGGGAAAGTAGAACGAGCGCTCAAAACTGTTAACATTGGTTGCAGTTGTTCAATGAGCTACGCAGAATCAACGGGTTAAGGCCGACTATTCATACCAACAGAGGATTGTTCATGGTTTGGTTCAAGGCGTTTGCAAGTGGTTTTCTCGCAACCCTGGTGTTTCATCAGGGCCTGTTCGCACTGTTCTGGCTTGGGGGCATCGTGCCCGCAGCGCCCTTCAACCTGTCACCGGTGCCGCCGCTGGGTGTGCCCCAGGTTGTGTCACTGGCGTTCTTTGGTGGCCTTTGGGGAATGTTGTTGTGGCTGATTCTTGGGCGCCTGGCAGGGGTGAAGTTCTGGCTGGGGCATGTCATTGTAGGGGCTGTAGGTCCCACAGCAGTCGCCATGCTGGTTGTATTCCCCCTGAAAGGGCTAGATGTCTCGGCCCAGACCTGGGTGGGCGGCTTGCTCCTCAACGGTTTCTGGGGCCTGGGTGTTGCCGTATTCATGCGTCTGATGGGCGAGAAAGCGGTTGCCGGGCTCCGCTGAAATACCATTGATTCGTTATCAATTTCTGTTGTCATCACTGTTTACTAAGGAAGAGCAATGACCAAATCCGCAGAAACAGCCCATGATCTGGTGGTGTTCGGTGCCACCAGCTTCGTCGGCCAGATTCTTACCCGTTACTTGCTCGAGACCTACGGTGTAGGCCAATCGGTAAAATGGGCGATTGCCGGACGCTCCGAGAGCAAGCTCAACACGCTGAAGAGCAGCCTTGGCGACAAAGCCAGGGATCTGCCGGTGATTCTTGCCGATGCCGCCGACGACGCAGCCCTCAAGTCCATGTGTGAGCAGACCCGCGTGATTATATCCACGGTCGGCCCTTATGCGCTTTACGGCGAGCCGCTGGTCAAGGCTTGCGTACAGACTGGTACGGACTATTGCGATCTCACCGGCGAAGTTCAATGGATTCGCAAGATGGTGGAGCGTTACGAGGCGGAGGCGAAAACCTCCGGAGCGCGAATTGTCCACTGTTGCGGTTTCGACTCGATTCCTTCTGACATGGGCGTCTGGTTCCTGCAGAATCAGGCGGAGCAGACGTTCGGAATGCCGTGCCAGGATGTCCGCATGCGGGTCAAGACCGCCAAGGGCGAGTTCTCCGGCGGTACGGTTGCCTCCATGATGAATGTGGCGAAGGAAGCGGCGGCGGATCCGAAGCTGCGCAAGGAGCTGGCCAACCCGTTTTCCATCTGTCCGCCGGAACATCGCTCCAAGACCCGGCAGCCCAGCCTCAAGGGCGCCGAGTTTGATAAGACGTTCAACGCCTGGCTTGCTCCCTTCGTGATGGGTGCCATCAATACACGGGTGGTGCATCGCTCCAATGCCATGCAGAACGCGCGGTACGGCAAGGAATTCACCTACGATGAAGCCATGATGACCGGTCGTGGCACCAAGGGCCGGCTGGCTGCTTATGCGATCACCGGCGGCCTGGCGGCGTTCTTTACCGCCTCGGCGATCAAACCGACTCGCTGGCTGGTGGAGAAGTTTGTCCCTCAGCCGGGCGAAGGCCCAAGCCCCGAAGCCCAGAAAGCGGGGTTTTATGATCTGCGCTTTGTTGGTCGCACCGAGGACGGCAAGACCATCATCACCAAAGTGACCGGCGATCAGGATCCGGGCTACGGTTCCACCGGCAAGATGTTGGGCGAAGCGGGCATGTGCCTGGCGTTCGATATTCCGGCGGATCAGCCGGGTGGGTTCTGGACACCGTCTTCTCTGCTGGATGGCAAGCTGATGGACAGGCTTACCAGCAAGGCGGGGCTGACGTTTGAGGTTCTCGAAACCCGCTAACCACTCAGGTAGATCACACGGTCGGTGCCCGGAAGGGCATCCGACCCGTGGGCGAGACTGACCACGGTTTTCCCTTCCAGAAGCGATTCCATCCGTTTTGCTATCCTCGACCGGGTCTCGGCATCCAGGCCAGTGAACGGCTCATCCAGTATGACCAGGGGAGCTGGGTTCAGTAACACCCGTGCCAGCGCCACTCGTCGAGCCTCGCCACCTGAGAGCCTGCTTCCGGCGCTGCCCAGCCAGGTATCGAGTTGGTCCGGTTCGGTAGCGAAGCGCTCAGCCAGTTCCATCTGCTCCAGCATGCTCCAGAGTTCCGTGTCCGAAGCCTCCGGAGATCCCAGTAACAGGTTGGCCCGCAACGTGTCTTCAAACAGCACGGTTTTCTGGGTCAGGTAAACGCAATCCCTCCGCGCCAGGCTTCCCTGAGCAACCGGCAAAAGGCCTGCGAGCACATCGGCGAGTGAAGACTTTCCACTGCCGGAGTGGCCCAGAATACCGATGCGCTTGCCATCCTCAATCTCAAGATTGAAGCGCGTGAAAAGCGGCGCGTAACCGGCGTGCTTCACCGCAATATTGTCTGCAAGAAGGGCGGTTTTCGGCGGTAATTCTTGCTTTTCGTTGACAGCCTGCCGTTCCTCTTTGCGGCAATCGCGGTTCAGCCGCGCCGCGGAAGCGATGGTGGCTCCGAGCTTGCCAAAGGCATCAGGCAGCATGGCATAGACCTCAGCCAGTCCGAGCAGAGCAATGGGCAGTAAAACCAGCACAGGCCCGGATAGCGTGCCCGCCTGGAACAGGGCAAAACCCGCCCAGAGCGCCAGGACCGCAGAGAGATTTACCAGCAGATGGGTTCCGGCCAGGTGCCAGCCCACGCGGGTATCCGTTTTTGCCTGCTCTGAGGTTACCTGATGGGCCTGGCGCATAAGCCAGGCAGCATGTTTACCAGTGCGACCGGCCGCAGTTAGTTCTGAGAAACCTTCAATATGTTCAATGACCGCCGTTCGCAATTCTTCCTGCCGGTCGCTTTGCCGGGCCGCAAGTTGCCAGGTTCTGAGGTAAACACCAACCGTCGCGACCGCCAGGGCAATCACAAGAAGCAGGCCCACCAGTACAGCGGTTCCAACATCAAACAGAATGGCTGCCAGCACCACCACCAGGAGGGTTACCAGGCCAGCCAGAGCCGTAGGCGCGATTAACCGGAGGTACAGGGTATCGAGGGCATCGACATCGCTGGTCAGGCGCGAGAGCCACTGGGCGCCACTCAGCTCTCCCCGGCGTACGCGCGTGGCGCGGGACAGCCGAGAGAACAGGTTCACGCGAATATCTGTAAGCAGTCTCAGAACCGTATCGTGGTTATATACCCGTTCCAGATACCGGAACACTGTTCGGGAAACAGCGAAAAACCGGATAGCGCCACCGGGCACGTAAAGGTTGATAGTGGCCGCCACCC
>NZ_DDOI01000008.1:5662-12792 GCF_002341575.1 Marinobacter sp. UBA2498
GCACGTAAAGATTGATAGTGGCCGCCACCCCGGCAGCCAGGAGCAATCCCACCAGCGCCGTTTTGGTAAGGAACCAGCCAGACACAGCCAACAGCGCAATGCCGGAGAGCAGGGTAGCGAGAATCAGAAAGCCACCCACCACCAGGCGTCCGGGCCGCTTTAAGATCAGCTCCAGCCATGGTTTCAGCTCACGCATCGCGAACCTCCCCGCCGGACACCAGCAGCACTCGGTTGGCCAGAGTCAGGAGAGCCTGGTGGTGGGTTGAGAAAACCAGGGTTTTACCGGCTACCGCCAGTTTATGCAGGGCCTCTAATACAAACACCTCACTGTCGCTATCCAGACCCGCAGTCGGTTCATCCAGCAGGATCAGATCGTAATCCGCCAGAAAGATACGGGCGAGACTGAGACGCCGGGCCTGGCCGCCGGAGAGTCCCTGACCCTCTTCCGACACCGGGCTGTAGATTCCCTGTTGCCGGCTGTCCAGCAGGGAGCCAAGGCCCACGTTACGCAGCGCCGTTTCAATGGCAATATCGGAGGCATCCGGAGTAGTCAGTCTGAGGTTATCGGCCCAGGTACCCTGAACCAGAAAACCTTTCTGCCCCAGCCAGCCAAACCGGAAACTGCCCGGTGCTTCGCCGAACAGATGAACTTCACCGGTGTCCGGCGCCATGAAGCCGGCCAGAAGATGTAGCAGGGTGGATTTGCCACCGCCGGAAGGGCCGGTCAGGGCAATCACTTCACCTTTCTGGATGGTCAGGGACAGATCTTTCAGCACCGTTTGGTCGGTCCGGAAACCTTTACCGACGGCACGCAGCTCAATCCGGTCTTCCGAACCCTCGACCGACGCCATCTCTGATGCGGTTTCAAAGTTCACCGGCAGATCCAGCCGCTCAAGTATCTCTGAGCCGGCGCCCATGGCCGCGGCGCGATCGTGGTAATGCTGGGAGAGCGTGCGCAGCGGCTGGAAAAACTCCGGGGCCAGCAACAGGATCAGCAACCCGGAAAACAGGGTCAGATCCTCGGAAGGGCCGTAGGTGATATAGCCAAGCAGACCAAACCCGATGTAGATGGCGATCACGGCGATGGCCACAGAGGCAAAGAACTCCAGAACCGCTGAGGACAGAAAAGCGACCCTGAGCGTTTTCATGGTAATGCGGCGGTAGTGATCAGAGCGCTTGCGAATGAGCTCCGCAGCGCCGGCCGTCTGGCCGAACAGCTGCAGGGTGGTCAGGCCGCGCACCTTGTCCAGGAACTGGCCGGAAAGCCGGCTGATGGTTTCAAAGTGCTGCTGGTTCAGTTTCTCCGCGCCCATGCCCACCAGGGCCATGAACAGGGGAATCAGCGGCGCGGACAGCAGCAGGAAAATGCCGGCCAGCCAGTCCAGCCAGAACACCAGGGCCAGGATCAGCAGCGGCACAATCATCGACAGGGTCATCTGCGGCAGAAACCGCGCAAAGTAACCGTGCAGGGCTTCCACATGGTCAATCCACTCCCTGGCCAGGGTGCCAGCGGAAGACTGGCCCAATTCAACCGGGCCTGTGGCCTGCCAGTGTTTGTGGAGCTGTCGTCGGGCATCCCGGCGAACCTGTTCGCTGCAACGCGCCGCAAACCGGGTCTGAAAACCCTGGCCCAGCGCACGAACAACCAGCGCCAGGATCAGACCGAGAAAGAGGGGAGTGAGGTCCGCAACCGGGACCTCGTCAATGATGCCCAGGTGGATAATCCGGGCAAGCAAAACCATCTGAATAATGGTGGCAATGCCGGCAACGGTGCCGGCAGCCACGGTACTTCGGATCCACAGGCGACTGCCACGGGCCAGATCCGCAAGCCATCCTTTGACGGCTTTCTGATCGGCGGCGGAGGTATTCTCTCCGCCCCCATTGGCCGATGGCTCCGCCACTTAGTGATATCCCTCGCCGGCGCGTACCTTGCCGCGGAAGACCCAATAGGTCCAGGCGGTGTAGACCAGCACAATCGGAATCACGAACAGCAGACCCAACAGGAGGAACAGCTGGGATTCATAGGCGGAGGCTGCCTCCCAGAGCGTGTATTCCGGCGGGACCACATAGGGCCAGCGGCTGACCACCAGGCCCAGATAGGTGGTGATGAACAGGCCCATGGTAGCCACGAACGGCATGCCGTCTTTGCGATCACGAACCGAACGGTAAATCTGGATAGCACAAAGCAGTGTCAGAACCGGCAGGACCCAGATAATGCTCAGGTTGGAGAACCAGCGCTCACGCACCATTTCATCCACGAAGGGCGTCCAGACGCCGATGATGCCAAAGACCACCAACACCGCGAGGAGCAAGGGCAGGGTGATCTTGTAGGCCCACTGCTGCAGATTCCCCTCGGTTTTCATGATCAGCCAGGTGGAACCCAGCAGGGCATAGCCGGCCAGCATACCCAGACCCGTGAGCACGGTGAACGGCGTCAGCCAGTCCAGCGCGCCGCCAACATAGACGCCATTGGCGGTTTCAAAGCCCTGGATATAGGCCCCGACCACGGCGCCCTGGGCAAAGGATGCAACTGTGGAGCCGCCGGCAAACGCCCAGTTCCAGAGATAACGTGACGTACGGGCCTTGAACCGGAACTCAAAGGCCACGCCCCGGAAAATTAGCCCGGCCAATAGCAGGAATACACCTATATAGAGTGCCGGCAGGAAGATGGAATACACCATGGGGAAGGCGGCCAGAAGACCGGCGCCACCGAGCACCAGCCAGGTTTCATTGCCGTCCCACACCGGGGCCACCGAATTCATCATGGTGTCGCGGGCTTCCTCGTTCGGAGCAAAGGGGAAGAGAATGCCCACGCCCAGGTCGAACCCGTCCATCAACACATACATGATGATGCCGAAGCCGATAATGAATGCCCAGATAAGAGGCAGATCAAACAGTTCCATAATCAGTGACCTCCCTGGTTGACGGGCTTGGCAGTACCAACAGTATCGTCAGAATTGTGGTCAATTTCGAAAGGCACGTGTGCAGCGGAGAACGGACGCTTGGGTCGATCTGCCTCGTGTTCGTCCTCATCACGGTCTTCAAGACCGACATACAACACACGCATGAGGTAGTAGACACCGGCAGAAAACACCAGAGCGTACACAACGATATAGCCGATGAGCGTGAACAGCGCCATGCCGCCGGTCAGCGACGGGGTCAGGGCCTCGGCCTGGGTCATCTGGCCATACACCAGCCAGGGCGCGCGGCCCACTTCGGTTACGAACCAGCCGGTGAGTACCGCAAAGAAGGGCGCAATGCTCATAAAACGCATCCCCTGCAGGAACCAGTTGGTGCGCCAGTACCTGCCGCCGGCACGCAGAACCAGGCCGGTTACCGCGAAGGCGATCATCAGCAGGCCAATACCTACCATGATCCGGAAGGACCAGAACACAATCGCCACCGGAGGCTGCTCTTCAACCGGCACTGCGCTCACACCCGGCACCTCTCCGTCCCATTCATGGGTCAGGATGAAGCTGGCCAGGCTGGGAATACCGATCTCGTACAGGTTCCGCTGGTTTTCCTGATCGGGAATGGCGAACAGCAGCAACGGCACATTGCGGGAGGTTTCCCAGTTACCTTCCATGGCCGCAACCTTGGTGGGCTGGTGCTCCAGGGTGTTCAGACCGTGGAAATCACCCAGCACCGCCTGAGCAGGAGCAATGAACAGCAAAAGCCACAGGCACATGGACAGCGCTTTCTTATTGGCCTCCACCTCGCGACCCCGCAGGAGATACCAGGCGCTCACGCCGGCCACCACGAAGCCGCCGGTCAGGAAGGACGCCAGCGCCATATGGCCAAAGCGGTAAGGGAAGGACGGGTTAAAGATCGCCTCGCTCCAGGAAGTCACATAGAACACGCCATCACGGAGTTCGGTGCCCGCGGGAGTCTGCATCCAGCTGTTGGCCGAGAGAATCCAGAAGGAGGAAATAAAGGTACCCGTCGCAACCATGATGGCGGCAAACAGGTGAACGCCAGCCGGCACCTTATCCCGGCCGAAGAGCAGCACCCCGAGGAACGCCGCCTCCAGGAAGAACGCCGTAACCACCTCATAACTCAGGATAGGGCCAAGGAAGTTGGCCGAGGCCTGCGCGAAATTGCTCCAGTTGGTTCCGAACTGGAACGACATCACGATGCCCGACACCACCCCCATACCAAACACCACGGCAAACACCTTGGTCCAGAAGGCAGAGAGCTTCACCCACACAGGATTCTCGGTTTTGAAGGCAAGGCCTTCGAGTACCGCGATGTAGGAAGCGAGGCCGATGGTAAACACCGGAAAAATGGCGTGAAATGACACCACGAACGCGAACTGGATTCGCGATAGGATGAGAGGATCAAGTTCCATGGGAACCCTCCGGTAACGATCACATCATAACAAACGGGCCCAGCGAACCCGTTCAGCCGCTGCCTTAGCTCTGATTGTTATATTGTTATTACCGGCAGATGGTTACTATGCTACTAAATAAGCTAGCAGTTTCGATAGGGCCGATTGTCGCACCCTTGATTTAAAACAATTATGGTGATGCCGATGAGCTTTTACGAAGACAGAATACTGCCTCACATCATAGACCGGGCTTGCTCAATGGGCCAGGTGATGAAACTTCGTAGCCAGGTGGTTCCCCATGCCAAAGGTGTGGTTCTGGAAGTGGGTATGGGCTCGGCCATCAACATGGAATTCTACAACGCCAATAATGTCGATATGGTGTACGGCCTGGAGCCCTCAGAAGGCATGCGTAGAAAGGCCCAGCCCAACCTTGCCAAAACTCCAATAAAGGTTGAATGGCTGGATCTGCCCGGGGAGAAAATCCCTCTGGACGACAACTCCGTGGACACCGTTCTGCTGACCTTCACCCTGTGTACGATCCCCGACTGGAACGCCGCTCTTCAACAGATGCGCCGAGTGCTCAAACCCGGCGGTGAACTCCTGTTCCTCGAACACGGCGAATCGCCCCACGACGACACGAGAAAATGGCAAAACCGCATCACCCCGGGCTGGAAAAAGCTGGCCGGCGGCTGCCACCTGAACCGACACATCGCAGACCTGATCCGTCACGCCGGCTTTGAAATCCAGGAACTTGAAAACCTCTACATCCCCAAGGCACCGAAAATCGCGGGATACATCTATAAGGGCAGGGCGATCAACCCGCTAGAGACCAGCCCGGCAGCCTGATAGTGCGGGCAGAATCCGAATTGCGTTACCCCACGGAGACTTATACAATTCTGTCCGTCAAAACCTCCCCCGACTGCTCCGGTGGTGAAATTGGTAGACACAAGAGACTTAAAATCTCTCGACCGTTAGGTCGTGCCGGTTCGATTCCGGCCCGGAGCACCACCTTTGTTGTCAATGTCCCCAAGTGTTTTCTTGTGGTCCTCGTCAACCCGCAGGTATCGACGGCAAATGAGCAGTGATCGAAGCTCTCACGCCTGCCGTACGCTTTAACTCAATGTTTTCCGCATGAGGAGACAAACCGCCATGGCCGAAGTCGAAACTATTGGTAAGCAAATCGCATGTTACGTGAACGATCCCATCGAGAAAGCCAAGAGGCTGATCGTGACGCCAGTGGGGCAGGCGAGAATGATTGTCTGTACGCCATCACCCGGCCAGGGTGCCTCGTCGGCGATTGAAGCGGCAAACAGTCTGCTTTCGGAAGATGATCAGATAGCGCTGGTCGAAGATGTCAGTGAGCTGACAGATCCTGCGCAGGTGGTTTCCATCATCAATGATGGTGGTATCGAGACCGAAAAGGGGTTTCATGTGGCTTTCAGTCTTTCTGACGAGACGATTGCAAGGCAAGTGGAGAAAGAGCTCGACCTCAAGTCTTTACGGGGAAATAGCCCCGTCTGATGGATAGGCGGCCATTTGGCCGCTGCCACTATTTTTTCGACATTGCTTCCAGCATTTTGTTAACCGCTTCCAGGTGCTCAGGCTCGTTGTGGCACATGCCCTGGAAGTTGGCGCACACATCCAGAAAATCCTTCAGCTCCATCCTCGGTGCCATTTTCATCAGGCGTTTGGTGAGGCGAGTGGCTTTCGGTGGTTGGCTGGCCATGCGGTTTGCCATGGCATTGGCGGCGTTCATCAGTTCGTCCGCTGGCACCACCTCCAGAACAATGCCCAGCTCCTTTGCCTCGGTAGCATCGATCACCCGCCCGGTAAGCGTTAGCTCGAAGGCGCGCTGGTAGCCGATCAGGCGCTGCATGAACCAAGCGCCGCCGTCACCCGGAATGATTCCCAGGTTAAGAAAGGTTTCGCCGAACTTTGCGTTGTCCGAGGCAATGCGGATATCCGCCATGTTGGCCAAATCGAAGCCGGCGCCGATGGCCGGGCCGTTTACGGCAGCGATAATGGGCACTTCCACATTCTGCAGGGCCAGGGGAATACGCTGGATGCCTTTGCGGTAACGGTCGGCGCATTCGGCCACGTCACCGGCAAAATCGCCGCTGCGGTTGGTCATGTCCCGGATGTTGCCGCCGGCGCTGAACGCAGAGCCCGCTCCGGTGATCACCAGTACCGACACGTCTTCGCACTGGTTAACCCATTCCGCGGTGGTCACGATGTCGTCGATCAGGTTTGAGCCGGTCAGCGCATTGCGCAGGTCGTGACGGTTCAGAGTAAGCGTGGCGACACGGTTCTCGAGGGTCAACAGGGCATCGGTGAGCTTGGGTACGGTGGTCATTGTTGCGGTTCCTTGTTTTTGATCAGCGCGTATCTTCGCGCGCGGGAACCGGGTTAATCAACTGCCACCCGCGCTTTTCGGTACCGGCTTACTTCCGTCCAGCCATGCACCGCCAGGGCGGAGAATACAATAACACCACCTACCAGGCTGAGCTTTGGCGGTACTTCGCCGAGGAATAGCCAAACAAGGAAAGACCCGAACACGGTTTCCAGAAGCAGCATCAGGCTGACTTCCGCCGCCGGAATATAGCGGGGGCCAATCTGGATCAGGATGCACGCAGTGGGCAGGAACACAAGACAGAGCAGGGCGATAAAGAAGAAATCACGGGCCGAGGGCATCTGCGCACCACCAAGCAATGCCGCAACACCTGCCAACACCAGCGCGCCGAACATGAGCATCACGCTCATATCGCTGTCGGGTTTCGACCGGGCCACGTTGAGGTTGGAAGCC
>NZ_DDOI01000008.1:12863-14722 GCF_002341575.1 Marinobacter sp. UBA2498
GTCGGGTTTGGAGCGCGCTACGTTGAGGTTGGAGGCCAGGGCAGTGGCGGCAACCACGGCCATCAACAGACCCAGAGGGTCGCCCTTGCCGAATTCTCCCACGGCCATGAAGGTGGCGCCGGTGACGCACACCAAAATGACTACCCAGGTGCGAAGAGGCAGCGTTTCTTTCCAGACCGCCCAGGCAATCACGGCCGCGATGACCGGCGCGGTGTTCAGGATGACCAGCACATTGCCGGCGGCTGTGTTCTTCATGCCAACCACGAACCCAAGGGTACTGATGGCAAAGGCACCGGCACAGAACAGGCCTTTACGGCCGCATTTTCGAATTTCAGGCACCAGTCGGGAACGGTATCGCGCCCAGCTGATCACAAAAAAACTGATCGCCAGTAACAGGCCGCGCCAGAACAGAAAGACCACAGGATCCACGGAGGTGATTTTCACCAGCAACGCATCGGGCACGATAAACAGCACGCCCAGAGCTGCGATGGTCAGTCCTTTGATTCTGGTAGTCTGCAACGTGGCTTCGCCTGTTCCGGTGTGGTGGTTCGGTTAATTTATGGGTTGTCCTGTTCCGGCAGCGGCTGGATGCTGTTGATGTCGCCGGTTGGTGTTGCTGGATCGTCTTTTACGATTATGAAGACTGCTCCGCCGATAACCGCGATGGCGAAGATGGCTTTGAGGATCATTGATTTTGACATGCGTTATTCCTCTCTGCAGTTTTGGCTTCTACCAACAGCCTATGGGCAGCAGAGGTCTATAACAACCGCAACGCATTGAAAACTGAGCATCCTACAAAAGTCGCTTCGACAGTATAGACGCAGTCAGCAATACTCTGGGTAAGATTCCAGAATGCCCGGTGCAGCAACGATTCAAATGGAGTGTCCACATGACTGAACAAACACAAGAGCTGGTGCACAAGTACAGCGAAAATGGCATTACCACGCTTACACTGAACCAGCCGGAGAAGAAAAACAGCCTTTCCATGGCCATGCTCGAGGCCTTGTCTGAAGAGCTGGCGATCATCGCCTCCGATTCGAAAACGCGGGTTGTCGTCCTTGCGGCTCATGGCAACGTGTTTTGTGCCGGCCATGACCTCCGGGAAGTGCGTGAGCAGTTCGATAGCCATGAATTCCAGCTGGCCCTGTTTAACCAGTGTAGCAAGGTGATGCAGCAGATCGTGAACCTGCCCCGGCCAGTCATTGCGCGGGTTGCGGGTGTTGCGACCGCCGCCGGCTGCCAGCTGGTGGCCAGCTGCGACCTGGCCGTGGCGGCCGATACCGCCCGGTTTGCGACGCCTGGCGTGAATATCGGGCTATTCTGTTCCACGCCGATGGTGGCGCTGTCCCGGAATGTGTCACGCAAGCACGCGATGGAAATGCTGCTGACCGGTGAGATGATTGGTGCCGTGAAAGCTGAACGCATCGGACTGGTCAATCAGATTGTTGATGAGCAGCACCTGGACGAAATGGTTTACAAGCTGGCGCGTACCATTGCCGACAAGTCTGGTCATACCCTGAAGATTGGTAAGGAAGCCTTCTACCGGCAACTGGAAATGCCGCTGGAGGACGCTTATGAGTACACCTCAAAGGTGATGGCAGACAACATGATGGCGAACGACGCCCAGGAAGGTATCTGCGCATTTCTGGAGAAGCGCAAGCCAGAGTGGCAGGACAGCTGAACCGGTTGCTGAGACATTGCCCGGCCTAATTTGCGGGGCAATTGTCCTTTCCGATGGCGAGCCGGTCGCCCGTTCCGATTCCATGTTCCAGGAAAAAGCCGGCGTTCATCTCCACGGCCTCGATGAATGGCACACCGGCCGGGTAGGTGGGGCAACCGGATCCGCTGGCCGAGGGGCA
>NZ_DDOI01000008.1:14818-15402 GCF_002341575.1 Marinobacter sp. UBA2498
CGAGGGGCAGGGCACCATCTTGCGAATGCTGCCAATCTTGCCATCCTCGTTCAGGTAGGCGATGTCGAGGGGAATCAGGGTCTTGTACATCCAGAATCCGTGGCTGGCTGATCTCGGCTCGCGGTATTTAAACAGCATCCCGGCATCGGGAGCCATGGACGTACGGCCCATCAGTCCTTTCTGGCGTTGCTCGGAAGTGCCGGCAATCTCGAGTTGCACTGGCACCACGCCCGACGCAGACACAAAGCAGGCCTCGACAACCGGCAGGCCGTCCTGAGGCGCTGCAATGCCCGAGGAGCAGCCGTAGAGCAATAAGCTGGCTGCAAGGAGGGCCCAGACTTCCGCCCCCCGAACCGGGCTTGATGCGCAGGTCACGAGCGCAACCGGTAGCCGGTCTTGAAAATCCACCAGATGCCGACCATGCAGGCCGTGAGGAATACGAGGGTCATTCCCACACTGATGGCAATATGAACGTCAGACACGCCGTAAAACGCCCAACGGAAACCGCTGATCAGGTAAACCACCGGATTGAACAGGCTCACGGTCTGCCAGACCTCTGGCAGCATGTCGATTGAATAGAAGGT
>NZ_DDOI01000127.1:0-178 GCF_002341575.1 Marinobacter sp. UBA2498
TCGGCGAGATTGTACTCCCCAATTTTTTTGAGGCAGGAAGGTGGGCAAGCTACACGACAAGACCGTCAAGAAACTGATCAAAGAGAAGCCATCCGTGCGGCATGCCGACGGCAATGGCCTCTACCTCATGACCCCGAAGCGCGGCGATGCCTACTGGATGCTGCGCTATACAACCCCA
>NZ_DDOI01000127.1:330-1123 GCF_002341575.1 Marinobacter sp. UBA2498
ACCCCAGCTACCAAGCTCCGGCGCGAATACACCATCGGCAAGGTGGACGACTGGTCATTGGCCGACGCCCGTGATGAGGCGGCGAAGCTGAGGTTGGCGATCAAGCGTGAGGGTGCTGACCCGGTTCAGGAGCGGCAGAAGGTCAACCAAAACCCCTTCAAAACGCTCAATGACCTGTACGCGGACTACTATGAGCTTCGCAAACGAGAAATCGCGTCCCACCATAAAGAGAAGAGCCTGTACGAGCGTGAGGTCTCCTGGCGCATTGGAAAGGTGGAACTTGAAAAGATCCGACCAGTGGATATCAGTGAAATCCTGCGGGACGTGGCCACTGGCTATGACGACAATAAGCCCCGTCCAACCCTATCAAATGATTTGATGCGCCTGCTGAGGAACCTGTTTGATCATGGCATCAAACTGGACGTCACCAGGTTCAATCCAGCTTCGCCATTCCGTCCCAGGGACGCCGGCGGGGAGGAGAAGGCCGCCAACTACCCAATGAATGAAGACGAAGTCACCGAGTTCTTCACCAAACTCCGGGTGATTCCGGCGCAGTTCAGTCGAGAGAACTACTTGGCCTGCGCGTTGCTGATAGCGACTTGTACGAGAAAGATGGAGCTTTTGGCCGCGCCTTGGTCGGAATTCGATCTGGAGAACCGTATCTGGTACCTGCCCGAGGAAAGGACCAAAAAGAGAAGGGCCATCGATATCCCGTTGGCGGAACCCGCCGTGGAATGGTTGAATGAACTGAAAGTACGCTCCTGTGGGAGTGAGTGGGTCTTCCCAGCTCGCA
>NZ_DDOI01000127.1:1187-3418 GCF_002341575.1 Marinobacter sp. UBA2498
GTCTTCCCAGCTCGCAGGATCAGCAAAAAAGCACGGACTCCGCACGTATGCGAGAATACGCTCAACCATGCGCTCAAGAAGCTCTTTGAGAAAAAGCTCTTCTCATTTGACAAGCGCCGCGTCCACGATCTTCGCGGCACGGCCCGTACGAAACTGGGTAAGCTCGGCTTTGATGACAATCTGGCCCAACGCTGCCTGAATCAGCTGCCCGGCAACCGGACTGACCGGGTCTATAACAAGCATGCGTATTTTGAAGAACGAAAAGAGGCTCACGAGGCGCTCTGCGAGTGGCTGGCGCCCATCGTGAGAGGTGAAGTCGGCTCTGGAGAGTAAAGGGGCCAGATCAGGCCCCTTGTTGCTCGATCCAGGCCAACAGATCCGATAACCGCCACGCCACCGAGTTGCAGCCTAGCTTGAGCCGTGCCGGAGCCGCTCGCTTTCGTTCCAAGGTCCACCACTGAGTTCGGCTGACGCCGGTAATCGCGCGGCGATCCCCCTCCCGGACCAGTCGCTCACACTGTCCAGAACGAGCCAGAAGCTTGGTGCGCACCTCTTCCGAAGGCGGACTGAAGGTTTTATCAATCATCCTCCTTTAACCTCCGAATCACCAGTGGGAATAGTGGGAAACTGGGAAAGTCCATCTCCATCCGGTAGCGCTTCCCAATACGCCTTGATGCGATCAGGCCACAGGGCGAAAAAACGCTCCGATCGATCCCGCAGTTTGATTTTCATGGTGCCACGGCTCTGCTCATTGGTTTCCATGAAATCTCTCTGAATAAGCGGCTCAATTTCCCGAGTGTATCGACTACGAAGGCCAAGCTCCTTGATCAGAGTATTCTTGGGTATCAGCCACTGCGTCTCACCGGCCACTTTGCGTCGCAGACCAATTGCTCTTCCGTAATCCCCCCGCTCTATGTCAACAAGGCGGTGATTCCATTTGTAAATCGCATCGCGAAGGCGAGCCAAAATGCGGTGCTCCTCCGAATTGAAGATGTGACCTCGGCTCCGAAGCCAGGCTCCAACTGCTTGGTGTACCGCTCGAACTGACTCCGCTTCCGACCAGGGGAGTAGGTAGTTCCGGCAGGCTAGGCACAGAGCAGCGGTGATCAGTGCGAACCGCCTGATCACCCGGAGGACTTGCGAAGCCATATGAGAGGTCTTCCATTGGTCCGTCAACCGGGCGACCTCATTCTGGATATAGCCGGGCAAGTCATCCACATCTTCTGTGAGACGCTCAAGCCAGTGCCGGAACAGCGTGCCATGGTAGTGCCTGGTGCGGCTTTTCAACGCGTCCACGAACTCTTGGGGGCTGCTGAAGCCATGCACCTCGTCAAAGGCTCCAAATTTTCCAAAAACGGGGATCTCGACAAGACGATTCTCTTGGCCGGCTTTAACCGACTTTCCTATTTCCTGAAACACTTCCGACAGCCATACCTCACCAGTACTTAACGCCAGCGTTCGCCAGTGCGTTTGTTCAGCAAGATCCCCTGAGATATTCGCGCGCAGCTTACTGGCACCGGTCATTATGTGATACGTCGCCACATCGACATCTTCCGGCCGAGCCAGGCCAATCTCGTCCAACGCTAACAACATGTCGTTGTGCTCAGCAGCGACGGCTGCCAAGCCATTGGCAGTCGCTACCCAGTTCCTCACGAACGTTGGTGCTCCACAAACACTCGCGGCCACCTGCAGCAACGTCGTTTTCCCGGTGGAGCTATTACCAACCAAGTGAAAGGCCCCATTTTCAAGCTCCGCATGCTTTAGCAGGGGCGCCGCGAGTGCCACCCCGACGCTGAGGATCGCCAGCGGGTTGCCGCCACAGAGCTTCCCCACTTGATTCTGCCAGTCTTGAAGAGACCCGCTTTCCTGGAGCAACGGTGAGGTCGATAGCTGCCCTACAAAGTGGTGCTGCTCATCCGCCTGTCCTGCCGTCCAGCTGCTCGTCGCGAAAATAGGCCCATGCCAGCCGCTGCGGTCGACGGTTGTGGCCGGAGGCGCCTTTGCCATTTCCTCCAGCAAATACCGCTGCAGTCGTGTCCAGCTAATATTGCCGGGTTCGAGGGGATAGCCGGTGTCCACCAACAGCTCTCGTATCTGACGAGCGTTATCACCGTTCAGAGTCCTCGCATACACCACCTCGCGCAGCAGGACGTTGTCCATATTTTTCCACTGCAGCAGCGCGCCGTGGCCGTGTTTTTTATTGGAGAGGCGGGTTCGGGCAACAACCTCCG
>NZ_DDOI01000127.1:3535-9956 GCF_002341575.1 Marinobacter sp. UBA2498
GCAGTACAGCCCTGAGTCTCTCAATTGATATTTCATTCGCGCCTCCGTCACAGCCGGTCTAGCCAGTCACGAACATCCTGAATCCGGAACCTGACGGCCCTTCCTTGCGGGCTTGGCTTTATGGGGGCAGGGAAACGACCGGCTTTCACGTACCGTCGAAGCGTGGCTTGCGAAAGCTGGGTGACGGCACAAACCTCTTCATAGGTGAGCAAACGCTCATTCGTCTCGTTGAAATACTGTCGTTGCATAATCCACTCCTGATTCGTTGTTTAACGGACAGGAGTGATTATGAATAGTCCTGAATTCACACCAGAACCGTGGAATTGGCCAATTTGGGCGCAAAGAGAAAAAGATATTAAAACGCTGAATTTAAAGGATAAATTTTAGGGTTTAGGCGCTTTCTATGTGGCGGCCATCGGTTTTTGGATAAATTCTGGCGAAAATGTGAACAGTCTCCGCTAGCCGCCATCATCACGGCATCATTTTATGAAGCGGTAACTCCCGCTGACTTTCACATGTGAAAGTCAATGCTGGACGTGATCAAAACAGCCTCTCAAAAAGCCTTGTCGAGACCCTGTTATTTCACGGGACGTGCCCGCATCACACCGGGGCTCCAAAAGGTCTCTTTCAAGCCCCTTGTAAGTGCCTCGAGGAAGCGGTGGGAATTGTTGTAGCGACGACAGTCAGTCCGGTTCCATCAAGCCTCCGGATACCGGTGTTGTCACTGAGGTGGGAGGCCAGGGTCCCAAATGAATAATGGAACGCGGATCCTTCAGCCCATGCGAGCTATTTCATGGCGCGCGGGAGCGCAGCGGCAAAGTCCCAAATCAGATAGTTACGTGGACAGGAATTGGAAAGGTCCCATGGCTTGGAGGAAGGAATCTGCCTCCGCCCCCGCCTTTGTGTCCAAAAAGGACAAAAGCACATGGCAGCTCAAAGCACTCGACGGATTACGATTGTTGGCAAATCCATAGCGAGGAGCCAGCCATGAGCAAACGAATGACTCACCAGGAAATCTGCGAAGAGTGGGAGTCGGTCAGCCGAGCCCAAAATTTGGACCATCGTCGCGGCACCGAAGCCGCCATCAGGCAGTGCCGCCAATTTCTGGCCGCGATTCAGCAACAAGCAGACGTGGAGCAAGCCAGATATCGCTATCTGGCGCAGCGGCTCTGTGATCACTTCTGGTCCCACAACGTCGCGCATCGTACCGACCAGACACCCGGCTATCCCGGGCACTTCGGCTGCCGCGTCCGACTCCGGAAAAGAAAGCTGGAGTTGTCCTGGTACTACAATCGCTTTGTACCGAAGAAGGGTAGTGAAGGCCGCTCGGTGTTCAGTGAATACATCCGCAAAGAAGGTCAGTATCGCTACCACAAACCGGCCTTCACGCGGGCCCAGGATTGGGAGCAACCGCTCATCATGGAGACTGAGACCGGTTTTGAGATGTTGCGAAGGCTCAATGCCAACCAGGCGGAGCTTTGTCGAATCGTGCGGAAAAGCGAACGCCTCCTGAAAGATCTGGAGGAGCACCTCGGTGGACTGAAGGAGGCTGCCAGCGGGAGTGCAAGCCCCTCAAGCGAGGAGGGATGAGGGCTGTTTGGCGGTAAAAGGCATGCCGCTCACACCGCAGGTGTTGATTGCGTGGGGCTATTGATGGGATCGCCCAGATTTCAGGTGGCTATATATGCCGTTCTTTGCTGGTCTATCCGGGTCAAATCGGTTGAATGCAGCGTGGTACCTCTATATATTGATCAGTCAATGTAGTGTAGGGCTGTTCCGCCCATGAGACCGTGCCGCCTGAGATAAGGTGGCAACACCATCGGCCATAGGAAGCGAAAACATGGCCGAGATGGAAGATCGCTGGTTATCCGTAGACGAAATAGGCAAGCACCTCGGTGTCAGCAATGACACCGTGTACCGCTGGATCGACAAGCACGCAATGCCCGCCCATCGTATGGGGCGATTTTGGAAGTTCAAAAAAGTCGAAGTGGATGAGTGGGTCAAGGGCGGTGGAGCCGCTGAGACGAGCAAGGGTGAGCGTTCCGAATGACCCGAGGCAGGTATCGCATCTCTTTCACGTCCGGCAGCCTGTATCACCGCGAATCGGTGAAGCTGGCCGAGCTGTACCTGTCGCTCCGTGACTGGGATGAGGTGCGTGCTCAAGCGCTGCATGACAACCTGCTACAGGCCAGAACGGAAAGCACGGCGAAGCGCACCTGTAGAGAGGCGATTGCACGCCTGAAGACGTTGACCGAAAGCGAACTGACTTTCCTGGCCGAGGCAAACCACCAGGACCAGGCTCACCTTCTGTGGGTTGCCGTGTGCCGCCTGTACCGCTTTATCGCGGACTTTGCGGTGGAAGTGCTACACGAACGGTTTGTCGCGATGAAGCTGGATCTCAGTTTTGAGGATTTCGATGCCTTCTACAACCGTAAATCGGAGTGGCATGACGAGCTTGATAATGCCAGCGCCTCAACGCGCGATAAATTGCGGCAGGTCCTGTTCAGAATGCTGCGGGAGGCAGGGTTGTTAGCTAAGGACAAAACCATAAACGCAGTACTGCTAAGCCCCAGGCTGATTGAGTTGCTGCGTCAGAACAATCCTGACGAGTTTTTCTACTTCCCAGTCTATGAATCCGATATCAGGGGGATGTCAGCTTGAAAAAGGACATTGCCAAAATGCCGATGCAGGAGCGACTCCAGCACCTGTTCAGCGTGGTTTCCGGCCAGCGATTCCTGAACAAACAGGGGCTGGGTAATGAAGTGCCTTTCTTCATCTGCCCCTACCGGCCTGAAGAAGCGGTCGAGATGGAGCGTCTTCAGCGGCAGTTGGTTAACCGGCTGGAGCAGGCGGGCATCCGGACCCTGAGTATCAATCTGTACGACCTGGCCGTCGATATTTTGAAAGAAAGAGACATCTGGGAACAGGTGTTGGAACTCGAGCCCACGGTCTCAAAGGATCAGCTGAAAGAACTGCTACAGGGAGTGCTGGACCCGGAAGCCCATTTGGTGCCCGCTATTGCGGCAAAGCTCCAGTCCGTTGAGTTTGACGTGCTGTTTCTCTCAGGGGTGGGCGAGGTCTTCCCCTACATACGCTCCCACAACGTGCTCAACAACTTGCAGAGCACCGCCAAAGACCAGCCAACGGTGATGTTCTTCCCGGGCTCCTATACCCACTCGCTGGAAACCGGCGCATCGCTGGATCTGTTCGGCAGGCTGCATGACGACAAGTACTACCGTGCGTTCAACATCTTTCATTACGAAGCCTGAGCGGACGATACGATTCGAGGCGTAATCATTAAGGGAAAGTACAATGACATTGAAGAATATTTTTCTAAAGCCCGTTGACCGCCCCATTGAAGGCGTTATCAAAGCCGACGATGAAGCCAGTCTTCGCCTCGAAATCGAAGAATACGTACTGACCAACGAAGTCGAGAAACGCCTCGAAGAGTTCCTGGACGCCTACAATAACTACGAAGGGGCGAACGGGGTCTGGGTCTCCGGCTTCTTCGGGTCCGGTAAGTCGCACCTCCTCAAGATGCTGGCCCTTCTGCTTGAAAACCGGGAGATGGACGGTGCTACTACCCTGGACCTGTTCCTTCCCAAGTGCAGTGAGAATGAAATTCTCCGGGGCGACCTGAAGCGAGCTGTCTCAATTCCGGCGAAGAGCATTCTGTTCAACATCGACCAGAAAGCCGATGTCATCAGCAAAACCCAAATCGATGCGCTTCTGGCCGTGTTCGTTAAAGTCTTCGACGAAATGTGCGGCTACTACGGCAAACAAGGGCACATTGCCCAGTTTGAGCGCGATCTGGACGGCCGTGGCCTGTACAAGCAGTTCAAAGCCGAGTACGAGGCCATCGCCGGCCGCCCCTGGCAGAAAGGCCGGGAGCAAGCCCTTCTGGAAGGCCCCAATATTGCCAAAGCCTACGCCGCTGTGACCGGTGGCGACCCGCAGTCGGCAGCGGGCATTCTGGACAAGTACCGCAGCGAATACCGAGTTTCGATAGAGGACTTCGCGGACAATGTGAATGCCTATATCGAGAAGCAGGCAAAAGAGGGTGGCCACAAAGAGTTCCGTCTGAACTTCTTTGTGGACGAGGTCGGCCAGTACATTGCCGACAACACCAAGCTGATGACCAACCTGCAAACCATTGCCGAGAGCCTCGCCACCAAGTGTCGGGGCCGGGCCTGGATTATCGTCACCGCGCAGGAAGAGATGAAAAACGTGGTTGGCGAAATGGGCAAGCAACAAGGCAACGACTTCTCGAAAATTCAGGCACGGTTCAATAACCGCATGAAGCTGTCCAGCGCGGACGTGGCAGAGGTCATCCAGAAGCGCCTGCTAACCAAGACCGAAGAAGGCGTCAATCAGCTGTCGGACGTCTACCACGCACAGGCGAACAACTTCAAAACCCTCTTTGACTTCGCGGATGGATCGGCTACCTACCGGAACTTCCGGGACAGGGACCACTTCATCCACAGCTACCCCTTCGTCCCCTACCAGTTCGCGCTGTTTCAATCGGCGATCCAGAACCTGTCGCAGCACAACGCCTTCGAGGGTAAACACAGTTCCGTCGGTGAACGCTCCATGCTAGGGGTTTTCCAGCAGGTGGCCATCCACATCGGCAACCATGAGGTGGGCCAGCTGGCCACCTTTGACCTGATGTTTGAAGGCATCCGCTCTGCACTGAAATCACAAATACAGCGGGCGATTATTCAGGCCGAGAACCACCTCGATAATGCCTTCGCCATCCGGCTGCTGAAGGCCCTGTTCCTGGTCAAATATGTCAAGGAATTCAAGCCCACGGTGCGCAACCTTTGCGTGCTGATGCTGGATGCCTTCGATCAGGACTTGCCGGCACTTCGCACCAAGGTCGAAGAAGCCCTGAGCCTTCTGGAGCAACAGACCTACATACAGCGCAACGGCGACCAGTACGAGTACCTGACGGACGAGGAAAAGGACGTCGAGCAGGAGATCAAGAACACAGAGGTTGAGTCATCGGACGTTGCGGACGAATTGGAAAAGATCGTTTTCGACTACGTCATCAAGCAGCGCAAGATTCGCTATGACGCCGGCTCCTCCCAAAACCAGGGGCAGGACTACTCCTATTCGCGCAAACTGGATGATCGTCTGCATGGGCGTGAATACGAGCTCTCGATCAATGTCATCAGCCCGTTCCACGAGCATACCGACAACGAGCAAATGCTCCGTACAGCCTCTACGTACAAGGCGGACGAACTGTTTGTGCTCATGCCGTCGGACGAGCGCCTGGTGCGCGATCTGCTCATGTTCAAGCGCACCGAGAAGTACATCAAGCAGAACATTTCCGTTACCCAGCAGGAAGCCGTCAAACGGATCCTGAATGACAAGGGCTTCCAGAACCGTGAGCGCGAGGCCAGGCTCCGGCAGCAGGTTCAGACCCTCATTGGCAAGTCCAAGTTGCTCATTGGCGGCGCCGATGTGGAAGTGGCGAATGAGGACCCCCAGACCCGCATTATTCGGGGCTTCCATGAGCTGATTTCACGGGCTTACCCCAACCTCCGCATGTTGCGCGGTGTTTCCTACACGGAAAACGACATCAGCAATTGCCTCAACCGTACAGACGATGGCCTTTTCGGTAACGACGCCACGGCCCTGGCGGAATCCGAGCAGGAAGTGCTGGCGTTCATTCAGAGCAACAATCGGGGCGGTGTCCGCACCACCCTCAAGAGCCTGCTGGAAAAGTTCGAACGCAAACCCTACGGCTGGTATTACGCCGCGATTCTCTGCACCCTGGCCAACCTGTGTGCCCGTGGCAAGGTGGAAGTTCGTCTCGACGGGAACATTCTGGAGGACAGCGAGCTGGAGCGCGCCCTGCGTAACACTCACGGCCACGGCAACGTGGTGCTGGAACCACAGATTGAGTTCACCGCCTCTCAGGTCCGAGCCCTCAAGTCGTTCTACGAGGACTTCTTCGACAGCCCGCCCCGCAGCAGCGAAGCCAAGGCCCTGGGTAAAGAGGCTGGCGAAGCCTTTCAGGACATGTACCACGACCTGGATCGGCGGATAGCGCAGGTCGATCAGTACCCGTTTCTCAATGCCTTGAAACCTGCCCTGGTGACGCTGAAAGAGGTCGCCGGAAAGCCCTACACCTGGCACCTGACGGAATTGGGCAAGCAGGAAGACCAGCTGCTGGACCTGAAAGAGGATGTCATCGACCCCATCCGCAAGTTTATGGGCGGTTCACAAAAAGACATCTACAACCAGGCTCGGTCCTTCCTGCAGAGCCAGGAGCCCAACTTCATCTATGTGTCCGGGGATGAGATCGAGCAGATCCGCACCATCCTGAACGACCCCAACTGCTACAAAGGGAATCGCATTCAGCAGCTCAAGGGCCAACTGGATAGCCTGCAGGAGCGCATCGACGAGAAAGTGCAGC
>NZ_DDOI01000126.1:0-18953 GCF_002341575.1 Marinobacter sp. UBA2498
TTGACCGGAACAAATGGTTTATCACGACGGGAAGAATGGTAATGCAGGTTGCGGGCGACCACCTCCTTGCCGGTACCGGACTCACCGGTAATGAGAACGCTGACGTCCTTATCCGCCACCTGCTCCATCAGCTGGCGTACCTGCTGGACTTTTCGGCTGGTTCCCACAAGACTCCGGAAGAGCTGCAAACCGCGCTGCTGGCCACGCTCCCGGGAGCGGCTGAACTGATCCCGATAGATCTGGGCCCGGTAGAGCGAATCAACGAACTTGGTGTAATTGAGCGGCCATTCCATGCGAGCAATGATGCGACCGCTGGTCTCATCGGACAGACCCTTGAGCTCAGGGTGACCAACAACCAGAAACGGAACGCCCTGAACGGCATCACACACAGCGGTGATCGCCTCGGTGGTTCCTGCATCCTCGCCATTCACCACCGCGACTGCGATATCTGAAAGGCTTTCCTCATCACCACTGCTCAAAAGTGCCCTGGCTTCATCGCCGGCAAGGACCTGCTCCTCGCCAATGAACTCAAGAATGGTGACTATGTCCCGCAATCTTGAATCATCCTCGCTCAGCACCAGCACTTTGTTATTTTTAGACATTCAACCGAATCTCTTGGGGGATTTGTGCGGTATTTAAGACTGTAAGAACCCCAGAGTCAATTTTATGACGCTATTTTGGTCGGTTCGAAGAAACGTTCTGGTAGGCCTTCGCCGCACTCCGGTTCCTGTTTACACCCTTCAGGCCATCCTCCGCCTCCTTGCGGGCCATTCGGGCCGATTCATCGGCGGCGTCAATAAACTGCTGTAGTTCCTGCAGGCGGAGCCTTACCGGCTCCGCATCAACCTCTCCCGCTTCCAGGGCAGCCATCAGCGGCTCGACTGCCGGCTTCACCTGCTCGTTCAGCCCCGCCATCGCGTCCCAGTCCTTTTCGGCCAGGGCGCGACCGAGATCCGCCATCAGTCGATCCAAGTGGTCCAGGTGGGCTTGCGGGTCTGCCATGTCAGTCTCCTTGGAAATCAGCGGCGAGCGGCACGACGGGCGGCGGAGGCAGTAAATTCGTTGCCACGGAACCCCGGGGCGAAATCGTACGCCGGGAATCCATTATCCAGCCCATCAACGTAATAACGCTCCGCCTTCAGGTCGTAAGTCATTTCCATGGTAGTCCAGAATACCGGCTCACTGTAATAGCTGATGTTGTGAGCTTCCGACACACGCCACAGATTCCCCTCTGCATCGTATTCCTCGGACGCGAGGATCTGCCAGCTGTCTTCATCCACGTAAAACACGCGGCGATCATAAATGTGGCTGATACCGGTACGGCGTTTCGCTTCGACGACCCAAACCCGATGCAGTTCGTAGCGGGTAAGCTGCTGATTGATATGGCCCGGACGAATCACGTCGTCGGCTTCGATTTCTGGCCCGTGAAGCTTGTAGGCATTGTAGGGCACGAACAGCTCGCGCTTGCCTTTCAGCTCCCAGTCGTATTGGTTAGGCGCACCGTTGTACATGTCTTTCTGGTCGACGGACCGCAGCGAGGATGAATTCGGCAGGTCGGTTTCGTAGGCCAGGTTGGGCGACCGGCGAAGACGACGGGAACCGGAATCGTACCGCCACGCAAGACGCGGCGACCGCACCTGGTCAAGCGTTTCATGCACCAGCGTGATGGTGCCGGCCAGTGACGACGGTGAGACAGTGTCCGTCTTCAGGTAAAAAATCTTGTTATCGATTTCCGCCAGCTCCGCGCCCCTCTGGCTGTATGCGAAGAAGTAGTCGTAATCATTGACCACCGGGTTGTAGGAGCCATCCCTCCGGGGCGTTGCAGAGGCACTACGCAGGGAAATTTCTTCGCCCCGATATCGAAGGATATGGTTCCAGATAACCTCCAGACCATTTTTTGGAATCGGGAAGGGACTGGTCATGATGGTGTCGCGAACGCCGTTACCGTTGTCCAGCAACTGCGCTGTCAGCGCGTTCTCACGAAATTTGTCGTAGACGTGCTCGGGAAACGCAGCAGTCCGTCGGGTCTGGTAAACCGGCATGAAGAAGTCGGGCCCATACTTCTCCAGCATGGCAATGTGACCGTCTGAAAGCTTGTCCCTGTACAGCTCCAGGTTGTTGGAGGTAACAACGAAAAGAGCCTCATCTTCGGGAAACGGGTTAATTTCCACCTGCCCCTCACGCCAGCCGTCCGGCGGCGTGGCCAAACCTCCGGTCCATTCGGGTATGCTGCCTGAGCGGTTGCCCGCCTTTTCGGCTCCGACCGGGGTCAGTTCACCACCCAGCCGCTCGGCCTCGGCGGCCGTGACCTTGGACAGGGCCTGTCCGGAAAACCCGAGAAAAACCAGTGCGACACCTGCAACCAGTTGGCTTCGCATCCCTTACACCTCCAGAAATTCATGCTGTTGGGTAGCCGCCACGAGCAGAACTCGCACAGCCGGGCGCCTTTTTGCCAAATTCAAACGGTCGTTTCAAGTGAATGTTTGTGTTTTATTGTGAAACCTCACCGCACAGAGAATGGAAGAAATTTGATAGCGAAAATGATATAGTGACGAATTAATTTTCGGGGTTATACCCGCGCTGGGGGATTGAAGGTATTCCATGGCCTCGCAATGGCACTCACTGGTTTCTCAAAAGCTCTTTCTCGCCCGCACGCTGCTTCAGCCACTCGACCGGCCCACAGACGAGGCTCAGGAACAACGTCCCAACGAGGCGGAACAGGCGCTGCGCCGGGAGGCCGCTATTCAGGGGGCGATCGAGCTGCTTCTGCGGTCTCGAAAACTGTTGCTGGTCATGGTTGCGAGGCTATACCAGAGAAAATCAGAGGAGCCTTCAACCCTTGATGAGCTGGTCGCTCTTATCGGGCCAGAACCGAGTGAAGTTGGCCGCCTGAAGGAGCTGGAACAGCGATCCGGGAGTTGGTGGAACCATCTGGAGCAACTCGAGCGCGCCCAAAGCAGACCCCCGGCGACCAAAAAAACCGTGAGCGAAGAAAACATCATTGCGGTATCGGCCGATTCCGGCCCGGATCGATCGTCGGCTGCTTTGATGAAAACGCTGACCGCCGTCAAACATTTTGCCGACGATCTGGAAGAGCAGCACAGCGAGTGGTAAGCCACTCCCAGCTCCGGTTATTCAAATCGTATTAACTTGAAGGTTTATTGAATGTCACCATCGTTTTTTGAAATCGTGCAATTGACCAATGGCGATTACGCCCTGCGCCGCATTGATGATGACAGTGCGCCACTGGTAAAAATCTCTTTTTCGGAAGAAGCCCGGGAAATGATGGAAGATCGGGATATGTCGGTTGCCAAAGCAATGATTGCAGCTGGCATTGAGGCTGTAGGCAATGTTGCCCACGATATCGACTGGGAAGATGACGAACTGGACGCCTCAGACGCCCAGCCCTCCTACACTCTGCATTGATCGGTTAACGCTGCCTGAGAACGACGCCGTGGCTATTGCCCTCGGCCGAGGCTCTTTGCAGGGATTCGAAGGCAGTTCGCCCCAGTTTACGGGTCCACATGACCACCGCGTGACAGGTGCCGGCACTGAGGGCTCGCTCTGCCAGGTCCTGGGCAGGATAGTCCGGTGTTGAACGCAGCACCAGCAATTCGCCGGCGACAATCCCGTGCATTTTTTGCCACTTGCTGACCAGCGCCTGGGGCGGGTCGATCCAGGCCAGCCAGCGCTTCTCCTGATTCAGCTGGGTTAGCATTGGCAACAGCAGCTGGAAATTTTCTACCTGGCCTTCCGGCAGAATGATCTCAGTCACATTGCCACAGACTTTGGGTTCGGTGGTTTCCGGAGCGCGTCGGGCGCGAATGACGGAACGTCGCTCGCGGGCGGCGGTTGCCGACACTGAACAGGACAGAGCATTGGGGTTGTAGGCCAGATTCTGATTAAAGCTCATTTGTTCCATAATTCACCCGTTATTCAAACTATCTGAGGCTATCCGAACCGCTCAGTGCAGGTCAGAGCGGCGGATAACACCAACACCCAGACCCTCGATGAACAGCTCCTGTTCGGTCAGGTCCACTTCGATCGGTGCGAATTCTTCGTTTTCGGCAATCAGGTAGACTTTCGAGCCTTCCTTGCGGAAACGCTTTACCGTGACCTCATCGCCAACCCGGGCAACAACCACCTGGCCGTTGTGAACATCCTGGGTACTGTGAACTGCCAGCAGGTCGCCATCGAGAATACCGATGTCTTTCATGCTCATGCCCCGGACCCGCAGAAGATAATCTGCAGACGGCGAAAAGAATTCTGGCTGCAGTGTGCAGTGATCCTCGATGTGCTCCTGAGCAAGGATCGGACTACCGGCAGCGACCTGACCAATGACCGGGAGGCCCAGGTCCTCTTCCGCCTCAGGCAGACGGATGCCGCGGCTCGCTCCCGGCACCATCTCGATGGCACCTTTCCTTGCCAATGCCCGGAGATGTTCTTCCGCGGCGTTGGCCGAACGGAAGCCCAGTTCTGCCGCGATTTCAGCACGGGTTGGCGGATAGCCGGTCTCGTCGACGTATCGGCGAATAATATCCAGTACCTGGGACTGCCTTGCTGTCAGCTTCATCAAGCTACTCCGCTATATCGGGATCGGGCCGCTGCAAACATCGGCCTCTCGTAAGAGTGGCTCCGGTGGCCCTGTTTTTTTATACAGTAAACTGACTATATACAGTGTTTTATCCAGTGTAAAGTCGGCTCCCTGATTTTCTTGCATCCGCTTAATAATGAGGATCAACAGCGGTGTGATATGGTTAGGGCACTATTCCTCACGAACCAGGGAGCACCATGACTCAAGTCAGTGCCTGCAGGATGCCTGACATCCTAGAGACGAACGAAGGGAAGGAACGCCGGGTTGGCGTCGAGATCGAACTGTCTGGTCTGGGCTACGATGAGCTGGTTACATTGGCGGCGAAGATGCTGGAGGGCACTCCTGAGCTCAAGTCACGCTATGTGACAAACTTGCAGACATCTCTTGGCGACTTCACGGTTGAGCTTGATTCCGATCCGATCAAGGATCTTGATCTGGCGGATGAGCGCCTCCCCGAGTCCATTCGTGAACTCGGTGGACAGGCGATGGATGTGATCGACGCCGCGGCCGAACGCGTGGTACCCCTCGAGATCATAAGCCCACCTCTGAAGTTTTCCAGCGTCGAGGTGATTGAAACGCTCGTCGACAAACTCCGAAACGCCGGGGCACTGGGCAGCCGGGACGCCATCTATTTTGCGTTTGGCCTGCAGCTTAATCCTGAGTTGCCCGACCTCAGCCCGGAGACCCTGGTTCGTTATTTCCAAGCGTTCGCGGCCCTGTATGAATGGCTCAAGTACCGGCATCAACTGGACGTCAGCCGCAAATTCACCACCTACATCGAACCCTGGCACGGCCGCTACACAGAGCTCCTGATGGAGGATAACTATCATCCAAACCTCGGGGAGCTCATGGAGGATTACCTGGAGTTCAATCCTACCCGCAATCGCGCGCTTGACCTGCTTCCACTGTTTGCCCACCTGGACAAGGAACGGCTGGAACGCCATGTTCAGGATCCCCGGATAAAAAGCAGGCCAACCCTGCATTACCGGTTGCCGGATTGCGACATCGACAATCCCGGCTGGCATTTCTCAACCGTTTGGAACGACTGGGTCGTTCTGGAGCAACTGGCCAACAATCCCGACGACCTGGCCGATATACGGCAACTGTTCCGGGAGCGGCGTAAACTGAATCTTCACAACCTGACCCACAGCTGGCGGGAAACCACTGACGACTGGCTGGCCAAAAACGGGTATGTCTGAAGAGTCCAAAGAACAGGAACTTGAGGTTCCGGGCCTGACGATCGGCATCAGTGGTCCCGCTCGAAAAAGCCTTGCCCATCGGCTGATCAGTCTGGGCCTGCGCCTCCACGGTGCCCGGACCCACTATATTCGTCCGGGTTCACGGGTTGCCGTACCCATGCTTGATGGCCTGGTGCTGTCAGGCGGCACCCACGTCCATCCTGAACGTTATGGGCAGGAGCCACAGGTTACCGCCAATTATGACCGCAAGCGGGATAAAACCGATCAGTCACTGCTTGAGCAGGCTGAAGCCATTGGCATTCCCGTGCTCGGGATTTGCCGCGGCGCCCAGTTCATCAACGTTTTCCACGGTGGGTCCCTGTGCCAGAACGTGACACCGCTGAGGGTCAATACCCGGCATCGCCCGCTGCTCTTGCCCTTGCAAACCGTGCGACTGGTAACGCACAGCCGGCTTGAGCAAGCCATGCGCTCCCCGGTGATCGGCGCCAACCGGATTCACAGCCAGGCCATCAAGCGCCTGGGCCGCAACCTGCGCGTGACCGCCGTGGACAATGATCTGTTCGTACAGGCTATTGAAAGCACCGGACGCCAATGGCTAACGGGCATCCAATGGCACCCGGAATACTTGCTCTACCATGGCGGACACCGGCGCATCTTTGGCCAGTTCGTGGATGCTGCCCGCCGATACAAACTGGCGCGCCTGGAACCGGATTCCGACGACGCCTGATCCATCAACGGTTTCCAAAGGAGGCACTACCATGAACGGACGGAACCGAAAGATCCGTTTTAACCTGAAGTCCGGTTTTATTCTCCCTCTCGCGCTCACAGTACCTGCCCTGACAATGGCAGGTGAGGTTACGCTCACCGGCGAGGGCAGTGTCCGATACGAGCCCGACAGCGCCCGACTCCAGTTCACAGCCAGTGCCGAGCACGAGCTTCCCCAGAAGGCCACCGAACGGGTAGCGGCTCTGATGGCGCAGTGGCGCGAGGGTATTACCGAGTACCAGGATCAGCTCAATGATTACTCAGACGCGTCGGTAAACCTTTACACCCGAACTCTGCCCGCACCTGAAAGGGAGGAGCAGCCCCGCAAACAGGCCGTCGCCTCCCAGACCGTCAGCTTCAGCATCAGTGATCTTACCCTGCTCAATCCCCTGCTCCAGCAGGCCCAGGCTGTGGGCCTGGATTACCACCTCGGCCCTCACCAGTTCTTCCACTCGGATGAGACCGGTATGGAACAGGAAGCACTGGCCAGAGCCATCGCAGACGCCCAGGCCCGCTGCCGATTCGTGGCCAGTCAGCTCGACCAGACCTGTGGTGATGTGGTCACCATCAACATCAATGGCGGGCACCGCCCGGTACCAATGATGATGGCGGAGGCAAAATCCATGTCGGATACGGTCTCGAGCGTGGGTGAGCGGGAAATCCGGGCCTCAGTGAGCGCCACCTTCGAGCTGGACTGAACTCAGAAATCCCGGGTGTAGAAGATATCCAGGGAGGCCGCCAGCCCGCTGGCAGCCTCCAGATAGAAGTAGCGGCCCAGATCGTAGCGCAGAGCAACCGTGGTGATCGGCTCGAAGATGCCGACACCGTAGCGGACACTCAGCTCATCCGTCAGATACCCGCTCGCCACCACCGACGTCTGATCGCCGGAACCCTCCGCTTCCAGGGTGAGCTGGCGAATACCTAACTCTTCGCCAATTTGCCCAGTCACCTTGTTGGCCTGGGTCAGTCCCAGGGACAGCGCCGCCCGGCTCATCTGGCCCTCATCACCCCGGCTCTGGGGCGCCCGGCCAAGAATGACATAGGAAAGCGCCTCCGTCTGAGGCATGTCGGGGTTGGAGAATGCTTCCGTCTGGGGCGACTGCACCGGGCCGGTCAGGCGAATACCGGCCACAACGGTATCCACGGTGCGGACGGCCTCGATGTCCAGATAGGGTTGGGTAAGGTTGCCCACGAACAACAGTCTTGCCCGCCTGAGCTTGAGCTCCTGACCATAGGCTTCATACTGGCCATTGACCAGTTGGAGCGTGCCACGGGTATCCATGTCATTGCCAATGCGAAGAGATCCCTCCAGATCACCGGTCACGCCGAAGGCGGCAAAAGTCACCTGATCTTCTCCAACAACCACGGTCACATCCATATTCAGCGATCGGACAACGGGCTCTTCCCGTTCCACGCCGACAATGACCTCATCCTCCGAGACCGACACGGCCTGGTCCGGCAAACCCTGTATCTCGATATCGCCTCTTGGCACTCCGACCTGTCCGGATACCTCCAGGGCCCCCTCACTGAAAACGATGGTCAGATCCGGCTCCACCTCAAGCTGCGCATAAGGCTCCAGGTTGAATGGCACACGGCTGCCGGAAATCGTGATTTCCCCCCGGGGAGACTGTTGCCAGTCGATTTCCCCATCCACAATGGTCTGGCTTCGCGCATTGCTCCGGATCCTGCCACTGATCTCGGCCGAGTAACCGCCAAACTGAACGCTGGCGATCACCTCCTCGATCGGTACCGGCAAGCGGGGATCGGAAACCCGTCCATTCACCAGGTGCAGTTCGCCGGTCACCGCCGGCTTCATCAGCGGGCCGGAGAGCTGGCCCTGGCCGTTCACCCGACCGGCAACTTCGTCCAGCCCGGAAAGCAGTCCTGCAAGGGCAATATCCAGACCTTCGAGACTGAAGGAACCCTCAACGTTGCGGTCGTCCGAGTTCGGATCCAGGTTCATGTCCAGCGTGAAATCGCCAAGCTCCGGTCCGGAAAGACGGACTGCAAGGTCAGCCTGTTTCGGCTTCAGGGCGACCTCGGTTGTCAGGGTATTGTAGGCGAGCGACTCCCACTCGCCGTCCACCAGCAACTGGAATTGTCCTTCACCGGCGTCCAGGAAAAGGCGTCCGTCCGGACCGTCGCCGGTGGTGGTGAAATCAACCTCTCCGTTGATCCAACCGTCCCAACGTAATGTCTCTGGCAGCAAGGGAGCGAGGGCCCCGGTTGGGAAGCGGTCGATACGATAGGCAATGCGGGGAACCGGAAGCAGTGTCTGGTCCTCGGCACAAACCGTACTCTCCTCCCAGCGCCAGCAATGATTGCCAAATGTGAGCTCACCATCGGCTTTGTATGCCAGGGTCGCCGGGGCCTGCAGCCGCCATTGTTGGGACTGTTCCGGAAGGTCAATCACGCCCCGAGACAGCTCTCCCTGCCAGGTTCTCCAGTCAGCGCCGGCCCCTCCTGCGAAATCCAGCTCAAGGTCAGCCTCGGCATGACGTGCTCCGATGCTCACGGTGTGCTTTCCCTGGGTGCCATTGGCTTCCAGAGTGAGCGTTTCAAGCTCTTGCCCGAACCCGTTGAGATTTTCCGCCTGCAAACGGCTGACAAGACGCATGCCGTCCTGCAGATCGGCCTCAAGACTGAGGGTTTCAATGGCGAGCTCATCCTGCCAGCCCAGGTTTTTGCCACTTGCACTCAGCTCGCCCTTCGGGCGCTCTGGTGTTCCCTCCGCCGTCAGAGTGGCTTGCAGATTCCCCGTCAGGCCAGGCAGGACAATTTCCGGCGCGGGCAGGTTCAGAGCCAGATCACCACGCAGAACGTCGCTCCAGGTACCGCTACCCTCAATACGGTTGTCACCCACCAACAACTGCAGGTCGGATAGTTCCCAACTGCCTGATGAGGTATCTAGCCGTCCCTGCAGAGACGCGGGATTGGAACGCCAGTCGCCCTCAAGATCCCATCCGGCATTCATGGCAGGTACCGGTCCATCCCCGAGTTGTCCCTCGGTCGTCACATCACCGCTGAGACTGGCTTCCAGTACAGGTACCCAATAACCGGGATTGAAGTCTTTCAGGCGCAAGGCCGCCTGCCAGGAAAGCGGCCCGGAAAAGTTCACCGAGCCGTTGCCGGTAAGAGACCCGGCGCCTGTGCTGACGGCCAGGTTGGTCAGTGTGGTCTGCTCGGCATCGCCATCCACCGTGGTGGTCAGTTCAGCGCTGCCCTGAGGACCCTCGACACCGGCTTGAAGCTCTGCATGGTAGTTCCCCTCACGCCAGGACACGGTGCCATCCAGGGAACGAAGGGTTACCACTGGCGGCTCAAAGCCCGGGATCAGCGTATACCAGGGAAATCCGCGCAAACGGATGTCGGCACTGGCTTCGAGGCCCTCGCTCCAGGAGACATTGCCATTGGCCACCACAGTGTCTTGCCCTGCACCATTCTCCCGGTCCGCGGCCAACTCGATCCGGATGCTCTCGGCCGCGCGAGTCGTCGCCAGGCCCTCCAGCGTCAGCCGTACCGGGCCTGTCGTGCCCGGAAGCGTAGCTTGCCCCCGGGTGCGAAAACCCTGCTGAAGGCTACCCCTGGCGTCCACAGACCAATCATTGAACACAAGGGTCTCCGGCAGCGCCTGCGCTGCGCGGAACTGATCCGAGGTTAGCCTCAACTGTGCCGGCAGGGCCGGATCGAGCGGCTCGACTTCCCCCGAGAGTTCAGCATCCAGGTAGCCACGGCTGGATGCAGCGACCATCAGGTCCCGAACGCTGCCGGAGAGCCGGGCGTCGAGAAGCCACTCGTCTCCATAAGGCGGCGGGATGTCCGCTTTGACTTCCAGATTGACAGGCCAGTCCCGGCGGGTTTCTATCCGGCCAGCGGCGGACACCGTGTACTCACCCAGCTGATACCAGGCGCGCTTTATGTTCCAGGCGGCGCCCGACCCTCCGGCGTCCAGCTCAAACCGGTCCCAGACTTTGTTGCCGTTGAAGGTAAAAGGCCCGAGCCGGACGCCACTGATATTCAGCGCCAGCGGCAGGTCCACGCCCGGCAGTGTAATGGGGCTCCCGCCTTCGGCTTTGTCCGTCGGAGGCAATTGCGAGACTTCGAGCGTCTCTGCTTCCAGATTCTCTATACAGAGCTGTTTTCGGAACAGACAGGAAGGGGACCAGTCCACGAGTGGCGACTCAACGACCACTTCGACCCCGTAACCACGCCATTTCAGGTGGTCGGCTTGCCACCGACCAAACAGAGATCCCCGGTCATTTTCCACCTGAAGCCCTGGCACCTGTTCTATAACCCAGGCGGTTCCCGTCTCAGAGCGCAGGGCCAGCAAAACAGCGGCCACCACAAGGACAGGCACGAGAATCAATACCGCCAGCCCTACCAACAGCCAAAACCGGAGGCGGCGCGGGCGTGCCGATGGCTTGTGCGGCCTGTCTTCCGAAGTTTCCGGTGTCCTCGTCACAGCTCAGGCCCCATGGAAAAGTGAATGCGCCAATCCCCGCCAAATTCACGATCCAACCCTTTGGCGATGTCCAGCCTCAACGGCCCGACCGGGCTGATCCAGCGTATGCCGACACCAGCGCCGGTGGCCAGCGGGTCGCTCGGATTGTTGATCGCGTTGCCGTGGTCGACGAACATGGCGGCACGCCATTTGTCCGCAAACTGATACTGATACTCGGCACTGCCAACCATCAGGAAGCGTCCGCCCACCGGCACGCCGTTATCATTCTCTGGCGACAGGGTTTCATAGCCATACCCTCGCACACTCTGGTCACCGCCAGCGAAGAAACGCAGGGATGGAGGCACATCTTCAAACCGGTTGGTTGCCACAGCCCCCGCCTGCAGACGACCCAGAAACCGGTGCTTGTCCGCCAGCGTAAACAGCCCCTTGACCAGTGCGTTTACATGAAGGATATCCACATCGGACAGCGCCGCCCGATGCGAACCGGTAACATCGAACTGCAGGCGATAGCCCCGGGATGGGTCCAGTGGCGAGTCCGTGTGTATTTTCGAGTATCCCGCACCGGGCAGCAGGAGTGTGCTTGTGCCTTTCTCGTCATTGCCGATGTTAAAGCGCTCACCTTCCCAACGCAGCGACAATATCTGTAGCCAGCCGTTATCCAACTGATGCTGCCACTGCTGCCCCAGGCTCAGAAGTTCCGATTCCACATTCTCGATGTCCTCGCGCTGGTAACCGGCGCTCAGGCGGATCAGGTCGGTCATGGGCGGATCCAGGGGCAGCTCGTACCAGGTACTCAGGTTCTGCCTGGGTACCGAGAGTTCTGTCTCGGCGCCCCGCTTGTGCCCCATGGGATTGATCCAGTGTTCCCGCCAGTTTCCACGGAACCTGGGTCCGACATCGGTCGAAAACCCCACGCCCGCCGCCACAGAGCGGGCCTCGCGCCGGGTGAGATCAACGCGGACCGGAATCACGCCGTCCTCGGCACTACCCGGTGAGGCATCGATATCAACACTGCTGAAATAGCCGCTGTTCAGGAGATCCCGGTTGAGCCTTGCTACTTCATCAGCATGGAAGGGTATACCTGGCTCGAAAGAAACGAACTGCTCCAGTAGACCGATCTCGAACCAGTGTCCCTCGGCAAAGGTTACCTCTCCGAGCCGGTACCTTTCGCCGCTATCATAGATAAGCGTAACCGCAGCGCTTCGGGTTGCCGGATCCACTTCCAGGGTACGGGTAACAAATGTGCCGTCGAAATAGCCACGCCGTCGGGCACGGGTCTGGATGGTGTCTCGCAGGCTGGCATATTGACCGTGGTTGAGAATGTCGCCTTCCGCCGGGTGCTCTGGCAGATCGGCGTTAAACCGTTCATCTGACGCAGCTGCCCCCCTGATCTCCACGGTCCGGGACGTAACTCGCACCGGCTCCCCCGGTGTAATGGACAGAACGAGCGTTGCCGTTGTGTCGGAACCACCCTCTTCAATCCGCCAATCAATCAACGGGCTGTAATACCCGAGCGCCCGCAATGCCTCCTCGGCCTGACCAACGGCCGTGGGGGCATAACGCCTGAGATTACTGGCACTGCGGCCTTCAACCTCCCCGATAAACGCCTGGGCATTTGATTTCAGATCCGGGTAGTCTCCCTCCATGTTCACGACGACCTGTTGCGCGCAAACCCACGACGGCAGCCAGCAGAGCAACAAGATCAAAAGCCGGACCCGGCCCGAATTCACGACTTGATAGATTGATAGCATCCGGCTATTTCAGTGTTGGTGGTAACAAGAAGGATTTCCGTTCAAGCGTGGGAGTTTAATGGCAGACGGTCAAGTTAATCCATGGTTGGCCTTTCGGACTGCCCTGAGCGGCTCAAGGGCGAGTCGTTTGTGGCGTTGAAATAAGCTAACCTGTCAGATACTTAGCAACAGACCGGACCCTGGCGAATGCTGAAGATAAATCGAGAAAACCTGAAATCCAGCCACCAGCTTGTCTGGTTCATCATTGATTTCCTCATGCTGGGCCTGCTGATTATCAACCTGGCGTTCATTATCTGGGACTCGATCTACAACTTTGTCGCCGTTCAGGATCTGCTGAAGGAACATGCGCCAGCCATCCAGTCCGCCTACCACCCCATCCACGAACGCTTCATCTTTTACGATCTGATCTTCGTCAGCATCTTCCTGACCGAGTTCTTTGTTCGCTGGGGTTACGCCATCAAGGCAAGGGTCTACGACCGCTGGTACTTTTACCCGTTTATTCACTGGTATGACCTGGTGGGCTGTATTCCGGTGGGAAGCCTGCGTTTCCTCCGTATCCTCCGTGTGATCTCCATCATCTATCGACTGCACCAGTACAAGATCATTGACGTTACGAACACCAAGATTTACCGCTTCGTGAATTTCTATTACGAAGCCTTTATGGAAGAGCTCTCTGATCGCATTGTGCTGAAGGTGCTGAGCGGCGTGCAGCAGGAGGTCAAACTGGGCTCTCCGCTGTTCGACAAGATCCAGAAGGACATTCTCTATCCCCGACGGGACATGCTCTCCGACTGGATTTCCAAACGGGTTGCCGAGGCGGCCCAGGAAGGCTACGTACCCAATCGCGGAGCCCTCAGGAGCTACCTGGAAGACAGAGTGGATAATGCCCTCAAACAGAACCTGGAGCTGTCACGACTGAACTATCTTCCGGTGGTGGGCCCCACCATTCAGGAAACCCTGGAAGAAGCGGTCGGCGACATCGTTGCCCACGTGATCCACCAGATCCTCGAAGACCTGGCCTCAGCCTCCAATCATGCCTTCATTGAAGACATCGTGAATGTTTTCCTGCCGACACCCGGTGAAGTGAAAGCCGACGACGCCCAGAACGAGGCCTTGATTAACCTGATTATCGAAATCATCGACGCAGTCAAGGACCAGGTGAACGTAAAACACTGGCGATCAGAGCTGCCCTGACTCGCTGGCGACAGGCCTTAAGACCAACAAAAAAAGAGAACATCCATGGATGTACAAGACACCCCGACTCATTATCAGCCGGCCCATGAGCTCCTGAAACAACTGGAGGCCGGCACCCTGACCAGCGAGGCACTGATTACCGCCTTACTGGAAAGAATCCGGGACCAGAACCCTGCCATCAACGCGATTGTGGCGCTGGATGAACACAGCGCACTGGCCAGCGCCCGCGAAGCGGATAAGCAACGCGCGCTCGCTGGTTTCCTTCCGCGGCCACATCCCCGGCCCGCCAGGCACCCAGTCCCGACCGGATCTGGTCGAGGGCGGCCCCATGGCCCGCAATGCCCGGGTCGGTTTATGGCTGGAGGATCCGCTGTGCCCGGTGGAGCATGAGCTCACCGGGGGTTATCGCACCCTGGGCAGGTCCCTGGCCGACAGGGGCGCCCTGGTGAACCTGGATATCGATCCGGGCCGAAGTAAGCCAAGATCATCCGGAAATACAGGAGTACGTCCGGATGGCCGGAAAAGACTTCCATAGTTCCGGTAACTCCTGCAAGCGTCCCAGTTTCCGATAAGGTTTGACGAACAGCAGTTGCCTAATAAATGATAGTCCACCTACTTTTTAACCCACTGAAACTTGCTGGGAACAGCGTAAGGATGGAAAGGCATGAGCAGGGAATCCTTGCCGGAAGGCGGGCACCTGGGGTCCCGGGAAAAGCCAACGGGAAAGACGAGCGCAATTCACCGTAATCTTTTCCTGCAGGCGCTGAAATCTCTTCAGTTCGGTTCGTTATCGCTTACATGGCCGGATGGAAAGACGACCCGCCATGAAGGAAAACAAGACGGTGTGCATGCGGAAATGGCATTGCTGCAGTGGGATGTCATCGATCACCTGATCACCCACGGTGACGTGGGATTGGGCGAAGACTACATGGCAGGCAAATGGTCCACACCCGACTTGCTTGCCCTGATGCGCCTTGCCGCAGGCAATATCGTTGTTTTTGATCGGGTTTTGCACACCAGCGTATGGCTCAGGTTATGGCACTGGTGCAGGCACCGGTTGTCTTCCAATACACTGAAACGCAGCCGTAAGAACGTCCAGGAGCACTATGATTTAGGCAACGACTTTTATCAGCTCTGGCTGGACCGGAGCATGACATACTCCTGCGCCCTGTTTGACGGCAATACGTCCCTCTCGCTTTACGAGGCCCAGAAAGCGAAATATGAACGCATCCTTCAGCGACTGGCACCGGAACCGGGAAGCCGCATTCTGGAAATAGGCTGTGGCTGGGGTGGTTTCATGGAAATCGCAGCCACACACGGATGCCATGTGACCGGTGCGACCCTGTCCGGCGAACAGGCGGATTATGCCCGCCAGCGACTCGAGTCCGCCGGACTGGCGGAAAATGCCGAGGTTCGTTTACAGGACTACCGGGAGCTGTCCGGCCCCTTTGATTACCTGGTATCAATCGGGATGTTTGAGCACGTTGGCGAATCGTACTGGCCCGCCTACATGAGGGATGTGCACGACTACCTGAGACCTGGCGGCAAGGCAATGATACAGACCATTACCATTGCCGAGGAGCGATTTGAGCGATATCGCTCCGGCAACGACTTTTTGAGGGAACATATTTTCCCCGGTGGTATGCTGCCTTCCAGAAAGCGTTTTGAAGCTGTTGCCGCCGATAGCGGCCTGGTGGTGAACGATGTGTTCGAATTCGGGCAGGATTACGCCATTACGCTGGAAAAATGGCTGGCGAACGTCGACGAACAGATACCGGCGATACGGGCGCTCGGGTACAGCGAGATGTTCGTGCGAAAGTGGCGGTTTTACCTGGCCAGCTGTGCCGGTATGTTTCGCGCCGGAGGTATCAATGTGATGCAGGTGGAGTTAAGCCGGGAGTAGCGACCCGGCTTTTCCGCAGCGACGAGCGTTATTGGCTGCAGGCATGGGAGCCTGTAGCCATGGGAATTATTCTTGACTTCGGGTGGGGTCCGCGGTTGCCCCCCAGCGCCATTGGGTAATCTCCGGCATATCCACGCCGTGCTCGATGATGTGATGCCGATGCTCGATCAGCCGGTCACGCAGCCATTGCTTGAGATAGGCGGCCCGTGACCCCAGTTGCGGAACCCGATCAATGACATCCGCCACCAGGTGGAAACGGTCCATGTCATTGCGCACCACCATGTCGAACGGCGTGGTGGTGCCTTCCTCCTTGTAGCCACGCACGTGGAGGTTCTTGTGATTGGTGCGCCGGTAGGTCAGGCGATGGATCAGCCAGGGATACCCGTGATAGGCGAAGATGATCGGTTTATCGGTCGTGAACAGGGTGTCGAAGTCCTTGTGTGACAGCCCGTTCGGGTGTTCCGCCTGGTCCTGCAGGGTCATGAGATCCACCACGTTGATCACACGCACCCTGAGCTCGGGCAGGTGGCGGCGCAGAATATCCACCGCCGCCAGGATCTCCAGAGTCGGCACGTCGCCGGCGGGCTCGGCCCGGCACTGGCTTGTTCGGTTTGTATAGGTTTTTCAAGATCAGGTCCTCCACAAAGTCAGGGATAGGAGTGCTTCAGGTCAGGCTCAGGTTTCTGTTGCGGCCGGATGACCTGCAGGCAAGCCCAAACTTCCCAGACCAGGAAAACCGCCAGCGCGACACGCTCCGCCAGGCCCGGCGCGATATCCAGTTGAATGGCGATCACGAACGCCGTCACCGCCGTCGCCGCGATCACCGACAGCACCAGCGAGGCGGCGCGCTGGCGGCGCCAGTCGAGCTGACGGCGAAAGGCCGCTGAAAACACGAACAGCGCGGCGAGTTCCAGTGCAAACGCCAGGCTGGCTGCCCCCCGGTGTATCTGCCCGGGCAGGTTCGGCGCCTGGCCGGGTGCCTCGATGGGAAAAAACGCCGCCAGCAGGATACCGACCGCGGCCAGGCCGAACAGCAGTACCGACCAGGTCCGCAGCGGCCCCGGGCGCAGCGCGCCGCGCAGGGCCAGGGTCAGCGCCAGGTTACCCCAGCCATGCACGAAGGCGCCAACCATGAACAGCCAGCCAAACGGCTGGTTAGCCAGGTCGCTGACATAATCGCTGGTCCAGTCGACCCCGCTGCCGGTCAGGTGCAGGGCGATAATTGCCGCCCCGAACACCGCACCCCCCGCCAGCCCCAGCAGCGCAAGCCTGCGCACCGGCCATGAAAACCTGTGTTCCCTGGTCATACGTGCTTTCATCTCTCCTGAGTGTCTCCTGCGCGCCAGGACACCAACCCGACTCGCGATCTTCCTGGATGCGCGATACCCGCCCGCTCACCGTTGCCAAAGGATGTGAGCAGCTTCCAGGGGGATCGCCACACCATTGTGATGCGGCATGAGTCGCGCGGTATAGTCTGTCGCCGGGCGGGCCGCAGGGGCTGCTGCGCGATAGCTGTAGCCGCTTTCGCCGTCCGTCGGTTGCCGCAGGCGCTGCATCTCCACCCGTTCAGGTGCGCTACCGTCCCTGCCGTCGGCGTAGAGCTCAACCCGCACGGCCTCCGGATCAAGGTCTCCGAGGTAGACCTGAACCTCGAAGAGGTGTTGTTCACCGTCAGGCTCGACCTCAACGTCGCCGAAGCGTATCGCGGCCCATTTGTGATCCAGCGCGTGCCGCCATTCAACCAGTTCCGCGCCGACTCCCCCTTTGCCAGCGGCCCGCTCACGGTATGCAGCGGCAGCCGGGAGGTAGTGTTGCTCGGTGTATTCGCGCACCGTACGGTTGGTAGAAAAGCGCGGTGTCAACCGCGCCATGCTCTCGCGCATCCGGTTCACCCAGGCGGAGGGAATGCCTTGTTCATCACGCGTATAGAACTCGGGGATCACTTCGCGTTCGAGCAGGTCGTACAGCGCATCGGCTTCAGCCGCATCCCGGAACGGATCATCGCCATGTTCCTGGCCGTCCCCCAGTGCCCAGCCCACATCCGGAGTGTAGGCTTCCGCCCACCAGCCGTCCAATTCCGACAGATTGATACCACCATTGACAAGCACCTTCATGCCACTGGTGCCACTCGCCTCCCAGGGCCGGCGCGGCGTGTTGAGCCAGACATCCACGCCCTGCACCAGGTGCTCACCCAAGTGCATGTCATAGTCGCTCAGGAAGATCACACGGGCGCGCACCTCGGGCCGCTGGATGAATTGCATCCATTGCCGGATCAGGGCCTGGCCCGCCCGGTCCTGCGGATGAGCCTTGCCGGCCATAATGAGCTGCACCGGGCGCTGCGGGTCAGTCAGCAGGCGCAGCAGGCGCTCCGGGTCATGCAGCAGCAGGTTCGGCCTCTTATAGGTGGCGAAGCGGCGGGCAAAACCCAGCGTCAATACCCCGGGATCAAACAGCTGGTTCGCAGTATCAGCGGCCTCGGGCGCCTCGCCGGAGGCGGCCAGTTGCCGGGACAATCGATCACGGACGTAGTCAACCAACGCCTTACTGGCCGCCGTGCGGAATTGCCAGAGACGGGCGTCAGAGAGGGCGCGAATGTGCTGCTCATGGGTTTCCGTGGTCCCCAGCCAGCGTTCCTTGCCACAGGCCTCGGTCCAAAGATCATCCGCCGCCGCCGAGTCCCAGGTCGGCATGTGAACGCCGTTGGTCACGTGCGTAACCGGCACCTCATCCACGGGCCAGCGCGGGAACAGCGGCGCAAACAGGTGCCGGCTCACCTTGCCGTGCAGGCGACTTACGCCATTCACCGCCCCGCTGCCGCGGATCGCCAGGTACGCCATATTGAAATCCTCGGCCGGATCGTCCGGATTCCGGCGGCCCAGCGCCAGCAAATCGTCGAGCGTAATGCCGAGCTGGTTGCTTGCGTAGCCACCCAGGCAGTGCTCGATGAGGCCTGGTGGGAAACGGTCGAAGCCAGCGGCCACCGCCGTGTGGGTGGTGAAGAGATTGCCCGCGCGCGTGGCGGCCAGCGCAACGCCGAACGGCTGACCGGTCCGCTGCATGAAGTGGCGGGCGCGCTCCAGCACGG
>NZ_DDOI01000126.1:19016-22232 GCF_002341575.1 Marinobacter sp. UBA2498
CGCGCTCCAGCACGGCCAGAGCCGCATGCCCTTCGTTCAGGTGGCAGACTTCCGGTTCGATACCGAGCGCGGCGAGCAACCGCCAGCCGCCAATCCCGAGGATCACCTCCTGCATCAGGCGTTGATCCGGCGCGCCCCCGTAAAGCTCACTGGTTATTCCCCGGTACGGCGGGTAGTTCGCCGCATCGTTGCTGTCCAGGAGGTAAAGCTTCACACGGCCCACCTGGACCTGCCAGGCGCGCAGCCAGATCGGGTGGCCGGGCAGGCCGAGCTGTATCCGCAGCCACTCCCCGTTGGAATGACGCAACGGCATGATTGGCAACTGGCCGGGATCGTTATACGGGTAAAGCGCCTGCTGTGCACCGTCCCGGTCGATCAGCTGGCGAAAATAGCCTTGCTGGTAGAGAAGCCCCACGCCAATCACCGGAACACCCAGATCGCTGGCGGCCTTGAGCTGATCGCCCGCCACGTTGCCCAGCCCGCCGGAATAAATGGGCAGGGCCTCGCTCAGCATGAACTCCATGCTGAAATAAGCGGCACAGGTTAAAGGCGGCCGCGGGTAGGTTTGCTGAAACCACGCCGGCGCCCGAGCGGCATCTCGCCTGGCCTGCACCAGGTCCCCGACGTCTTTACGGAACGCCGGATCGGCCAGAAGTCCCTGGAGCTTCTCCCGCGAGACCGTCTGCAGAACGACCCAGGGGTTACGTGTGGCTTGCCACAACTCGGGATCCAGCTGCCGCCACACCTGGTCGGTCGCATGATTCCATGACGAACGCATATCCAGGGCCAGCTCGGCCAGGGCATCAAATCCCTCGACATCCGTATGCAGCGGGCCGTATAGCAGCTGGCTGACAGGGGTTTCATTGTTCATGGGGTCTCCTTCCTTATTAAGACCGGGGCCTGCGCCCGTTGATAGCCCTTGCGCCGCCGCTCACCTGCGCCGCGGCTCACCAGAGTGGTGCCCCTGCCAGGGTCAGTTGTGCTCCGGGGGATTAAACCGTGGTTGCGTGGACGGGGGCGGACTCAGTCCCCACTTTGCTTGGCATCGAAGTAACGGTGAAGTCGATTGTAGATCGGGCAGAACACCAGCCCGGCATAGGCGCCATATAGGAAACTCTCAATCAGGCCGACCACAAATCCCCACCAGGTCAGCCACTTGAATCCCGGCAATACCTGCTCAAGAAACGCATGCATATGCAGGCTTTGGGGCGTTACCAGTCCATAGATAACGCAGACAATGAAGGTGACCGCTGCGAACAACCCCAGCGCCCAGGTAACCAGTTTCGTGTTAAGCATGTTCCACTCCCATCAATGGCGATGACCCGAGGGTCGGTCCTGATTGCTGTCCGGTTTGTCCGGCTTGTCCGTCTTGTCGGACGCGCCATGTCCGCCGTGCCCGCCTCCGCCGTGACCACCATGCCCACCGTGACCGAACATGTGCATGGCCACGAACAGGATGCCGATAACCACCCAGAACCAGTTTTCCGCTAACCATTCCATATAACCCTCCTCCGTCTGCGGTTGCGCCCGACTGCCATTGTGTGATCTCCGGAGCGGGCATGCATCTCCAGCGAGATAAGCAAACCACAGTTACCTGAGTTCAACCTGAATTATTGGAGCGAACCAGATCGGGATTTGACCTCAATCAAGTCGGGAATGGGGAACTTTCTGCGGACAAATAAAAAAGGCAGACCAGTAGCTTACTGATCTGCCTTTCTCTTGGATGGTAGCGGGGGCTGGATGGTTATGAGACTGATGTTTTAGGCACACTTTTTTTGTGCCAAATTGATGATATTTGATATAAATTGATGTGTGAATTAGAATTTTGGATAGAAGGGAGAGTGGAGACTAAGTACAACAATGCCAAGTAACGACAAGCAGAAATGGCACGGGGCTGATCAATCAGACAACGAGGACTTGACCTTAAGGCATCCAGGCCCTCACTTTCAAGCCATCCGTTCTTGGGCTGAACAAAACAACGTCTCCGACATCTTCGACGCCATAGCGCTCGCCTTTGGCTTCACTGAAAACTTCACGATCGTCGGCAACCTGTATCGCGAACTCTCTAACCCGGACTCAAAGGCCATTCTGCATCAGTGGGCTGACAATCCCTACATCAGCCACCTAAGCAGGCTTCTTTTCTCGTTCAGCCAAGATAAAGACTTTGCCAATAACTATTCCGGTCTTCACCAGGGCGTATCAAGAGGCAACACGAAAACCATTCTGCGGTCGGCAGGAGCAGATCTGAAAAACGAGCATTTTCTGCTCGAACTGGTTATCCAACCACAGCCCCCTTCCGACAATAAACTACTCGACCGATTACGAAGAACTCTAAAAATATGGCTGATCGTACAGGCACTGGAAAGAACCGCAGAGCATAACTGCCCACACGATAACCAGATTCAGCAGGTCGCCAGCACACTCTGCCTCCCCGGAGAGAACAGCAAATGGACACTTATTGACAACATTCTTGAAATGTCATTGAAAGCCTGCCCGTCAGACCACTACTCGTACTCCCAATTCAACCTGGCAATACGACACGCCGCATCTCAGCTAATCGCCAGATACTCAGGGCCAGAAACCCGTAAAGAGCTGCTGCTTCTTAGGGCCATCCAACGGGTTGCAGAGGGCCAACTCAACCCCACCAGAGCTCAAAAAACAGAGACCGCTTTTCAGACTTCCTTTACGAACCTACTCCAAGCAACAGAGGGCGCATTGGATCTGAGCAGCTCGGCAGGCGGGCCTCAACTTCTTGCCTATTCAGACAGCGAAACAGACTCTGCCGATGAAGAAGCCCTGCATCAACTGCTGCTGTTCGGCGTCGACCCGGAAGAAACACCAGAACAGCAGAAACTCTCGGGTCAAAGCATACTGATGCAGACGGCAGAACTGTCAAACTATCTTCCTTGGTCATGGGAAAAACCACTTCCCCCAGAAGCCCATCAACTCGATCAGTGGATTAACTGCACTCTGGCTGAGGACCGCCCTGAAGAAAAACTGGGGGGCGCGTTAGTCTGGCTGGCCGTTCATCTTGAACGCTCCCTGGAGTTCATACAGGAAATTGAAATAACGGATGACTTACGCGATGAATGGAGCATTTCCCAAGACCTAGTGACTGCCCACCGGGAACGACCGAGGCGACACAGCTCTTGGCATCCGGATGCCGAAGCTCAACCTCTGATCGAACCGTTCCAGGACAATCTCCGCGTCACGCTG
>NZ_DDOI01000126.1:22339-29685 GCF_002341575.1 Marinobacter sp. UBA2498
CCAGAGCAAATACAGAGCGCTCTCCGAGAGGCTACCCAGGTTTTCCCGGACATCGCCACTCTTCGGCAACTATGGGCACGGGCCAGCCCTCATGCCCTAACAACATGGTTCAGGCAACACGCGAAACGGCATTTCCCGAGACTCACCAGCGCCAAACTCGCTAACGCACAGTCCCAAAGTGTTTTCGAAGAGACATGCGATCATTCATTGGCTCGCTTACTTTCGGCCCACCCTCGAGCTACGTTACCAGCAGCTTGTGGATACGCCAACTGGAGCATCGCTCAGGTTCAAAACGGATTTGGGCTTCCATTACAAAACCCCGCATTAGGCGATGAGAGGACCAATCTTCTCGGGAGCCTCCTTGCGCCACTCGAGTCCATTTTGGTCGAGGGCATTCGGGAAGCCACCCAAACCCTGCTGGAAAGCTCGCAAGGCGACCCCATCACTTTCCACAACCATCTGGTCCAATACACTGTCACGGCCCTGAATGCCGCAACCGGTTGCCGTAACCTGTCAGAGCCTTTCGAGTCGATCGCCCACTTCTGTGATCACCCCCCGGCCGTCTTTATCAATGATAAATCCGACGACGGCCTTCACTGCGGACGAATGGTTCCACTTGCAGATGGCGCAAAAGGGCTATTGGAGGACTATCTCGAGCACCTTCGTCGGTTCAAGGCGAGCCTTTCAGGTCAACACAAAGACCTTGCGCATCGCATCCAACAGGTTCTGGAAGGAAACTCCGACACCCTGCCCCTGTTCTTCCTGCTCGATAGCAATGGTACGTGGCATCCATTAACCGATTTAGCCGTCCCAGGATCGGAACTCTTCTCGTGGCCTCTTCCGAAGAACCTGTTCCGGCACAGGTTTGCCCAGCAGCTAGCTCGAATGAACGTTCACCCCGAAGTCATAGACGGCTGGATGGGCCATGGGGAGCGGGGAACAACCTCCTACAGTGATCACTCGGCGAGGTGTTGGCGAGAGGACCGTGAACGGTATAAGGAAGCCCTGGACGACTGCTTTGAACGGCTAGGCTTTATAGTGCGACTGCCCAAGACCAACTTCGACATCACTGCCTTCGAAGCCAAACAACCCGCTGATACTTACCGGGAGCCTGAATGCTTTGGTCAGGCACGGCGACACTCGGAACGGCTCAAAGCCCGTGATCTGGCGCGTTCTGCAGCCCGGAAGGAGCTGGACTTGGCACTAGATGCCAGCCCAGTCAGCGATGAGAGCGAACTCAATCAAAGCTACATTGATCGTCTGGCAAAAAGAATGATCTCCCGCGAAAACGGGATGCCCCACCCTCAGGCGGCTGTTCGGATGGAAGTGTTGGTCCAATGGCTGGAGGAACACCGCCCCCATACAAGACAATTCATACGACACAGAACATTAAGGGTAGGCACCGAACGCTCACTGGTCAGAGACACTTGCCCCAGAGCGCTTCAAACCATGCCGAACCTTGCACAATGGGCGCGGGACACGAAGCAGGCCATCCGGCAAGCTCGACTTTCGAAGTCCGATAGTCTGGCGCTGGCCACTGCATTCGTTGCGATTGAAAAGCGCATATCCTATCTCAGACTACTGGAAGATCTGGTTCAAGGGCAAAACTTCCGGGTAATACAACACAAGCAACGCGTGTACCTGGAGTACTCCGAATTCCTGGAGCCCAATGATTACAATCAACCGGTTCAACGGCATCAGATCGACCACACCACCGGACGACTGTTAGCGAAAGGGCTCGGAATCAAAGACAGCAAGGATCTCGACACAGCGCCCTGTCCGAAGTCGTTACAATCACTGGCCACAATACTGGCGGAAACCAGACACCTTGATGATGTAAAAAGAAACGAGCGGTCGGTAGGCGCGCTGTTAAAAGAGCTGAGCCGGTTAATTGAACAGGCTAACCTGATTGACCTTCCAGGTATGGTGGCAGGCGCTCTCAGTAATAGAAACCCTCCTACCAGCCTGTGCTTGTACGATTATTTTCGCCTGACAGAAGGTCAGCGATATCAACCACCGGAGTCCACTCCAGAGCAGGACCTTCCAGAAACTGAAAATTTACCCCCGATTCCAGCATCAGCCTCTGGTACTTATCCCGAACCTTTTTACGACTCGGCGAAAGCTTTTCTTGGAGGACTGCAGGACATTCTGAATCAATACACAAAAGCCAAGTCACGAGAGATTGCCAAACAGGTCGAACAGCACTGCCGGGCCCATACTCACTCTGTCAGCAGTGCCGTTTTACTACTTGGCTACTGGGTCGCACACCGAATCCGAAAAGGTAAAGGCCGAGCTAACTATGCCCACAAAGCCTACGCGACTGGGTCTATCAAACGGTACTTAAGTGAACTGTCTGGCCCATTTCGTGGTTTCGCCTACAAGGCGGATTTGCTGTTGATGGCCGAGGAGGACGTCACTGAGCTTTGCGCCAAAATGCTGTCTCACTGCGCTCACAAACTGAAAGACCTGGCGTATTTTTCGGCACGCCTTATTGAGTTCTTCGACTGGGCGAGTGAGCGCGGAGTATCCACTCCCGACTGGGACGAACTTGATCTCGGCAGTGCCCGACGCTCGGTTCGCCCCAGGCTCTTTTCAGAAAGCGAGTACCTCCAGGCCCTCCAACTGCTCCTGCATCCTGACACCGAGGAGATCGAACGGGGTATGCAAGCCGCCTTTGTACTTCTGTTAGGTTTCCGCTTCGGGCTCAGGGCCCAGGAGGCTATTGGCTTACTCCGCTCGGACTGGTGCGAAGCCGCTGGGTTGACCTGGGTACTGGTTCAAAGCAATTCCATACGTGGCCTGAAAAGCAGCGTCCACAGCCGGCGAGCTGTACCGCTGGTATTTCAACTGAGTGCTGTCGAGCGGTCACTGGTTACATCAATACTGACACGATATACGACCAGGCTGGGTAACGCCGACAATAAGCCGATCCTTGCCGACAAAGAGGGTAACCTCACGCCGTTTGCGGGATCCATTCCATCGGATATTGCACGGACGCTTAAATTGGTGACCGGAAACACCCGCATGAGCCTGCACCAGGCCCGCCACGGATTCTGTAATGTGCTGAACAGCGCCTTGTTTGAGATAGACACACCGCTTGCCCAAAAACTCACTGAATCGGTCGATAGGGAGAGCCTCCGAAAGGTACTGCTCGGCAACCACGGGCTGCCGTCAAGACGCGGCTCTATGGCGATCGCCCGGGCGCTCGGGCACCACTCGCCTCGAACGCAATTTCGCTCCTATAACCGCATGATGACAGAGTGGGCAGACAGGCTCACTCCGGTAACCACCCACTACGCCGGCACGATTTCAAAGGCCGTCCAGATTGATCGTTGGCCTGTAAAATCCGCCAGTGAAGTCGAGAGTGCGGCTCCCACCATTTTTGCACAGCGAACCAGACTCACGCCCCTTATTGTGATGGAAGCTCTGAGACTGATGGCGCTTGGGTACGCGGCTCACGGAATCGAACCGATGCTTCGCCTGCCACCGGGAGAACTCGCCGATGTAGAAATTCTGGTTGACCGGATAAATGCGGGGTTGCGGTTCAAGGTCTATGACCCGGAACAAATGAAGAAGGCATTCGTGTACGGCACCAAACTGCCGAAGTATTTACTGAAATCTCGCTCGACTGCCGTATGGCCCCGACTGCTGCAGATGTGCGACGAGCTGCACAACTGTGAGGAACTGGACACCGACCGACCGCTACCTTCTCTCGCCCAGGCCTCGAATCTCGTTGGTAGAAATGGCCACTTGCTGATGAACGAGGTCGAAGATGCTCACCTGATGCGGCTTCTGGTGGACGCATTCAAAATCCCCGAGAATTCGTACAAAGTCGTCATAAAGAGCAAACCGGATTATGCTCCCCGAGCTCAAAGAGTGGTTCTGGCAGGTGAATTTGTACCGGCAGCCGCCTCGCTGCAACTCGACACCTTCAACGAGGATTACGATAAAAACTACACCAGGGCGCGCTCTTACGCGGGATTAGTCCTCACCAGCCCTATGATTACCCAAATCCATGATCGCCTGGAGTTGGTACTACTCTTCATCGCAATTGCATCGGCCTACTGCCCGAAACCCGCACCACTGACGCCGTTACCCCCCCTATCCTAACTGAAGGTCGAAGCTCTCCGCAGGGTCCACCGCCACTTCTTCTAGTTCAAGAAGAGTCAATACCGTTTTTTGCTTTCTGGCTTCTTGTTGGCTCACCACTTGAAACTTAACCAAACTGCGATTCGCATAGGCTCTGGCGAAGACACGAAGGAAATCCAGATCGTGGCACAAAATCTCAGTTCTTCCCTCGATTTCCGAGGCGTCCTCATCGTTAGCGCCGGGTGTCACCCACAGCGTCACCGTACTTTTTTGCTCGTCGAACCCTAACGGCCTGCCTGCCGCCCACATGGTGCCAAGAGCTTTTTGCTCGACCGTTAAAGACGGCATGACACCCTGTACCGTTGCCCCACCGAGATCTTCAAAGCCAAACCTCACCATGACGCCCTGCTTGATCGAGCGGCTCGCAAATTTTGCCGCTATCCCTCGGCTAAGGGTTCCAAGAAACTCTTGCTCCTTTTCGGAAAGAATTGGCTCATCTTCCGGTTCGCCCAATATCCTCTGTGGGATCAAATCCCTAAATACCAATCGAGCGGCAGCCCTGAATACTTCCACCTCCGAAGCCGTAGCCCCAGGCCCTACGAGCCTCACAACGTAAGTTGCCGGGAATTCGACATTGTGCGTAGGTTCAATCCTGAGACGCCACTCTACGGAAGTCGCCGCCAATTTCCTCATATCTCGAAAATCGTTAAGAGCTGAAACCACGGCGTCCTTTAGCTGTTTTTGGGCAGGCAGGACAATTGAGGAATCTTCCTCAAACTCAAGCACCCCGCCGGAATTAACGACGTGTGGTGCACTTGCTGGATGTAAGACGACGATTGTACCGTCGAACGAAACGGAGTCTTCATGAATACCCATAAGATTTTGTTTCCCCGAGCTTTCCCATATGTGTTTTTTTCGCTATTGACACAAACGATATAGCCGCCATTGACCCGGAGTTATTGTCAAATCTGGTGTATGACCATCAGGCAGCGTTCCTGTCAGATTGGTCTTCCACCTCTATTCCATCCTGAAACTGTACGTTGTCCACGACCAGCTTCAGTTGGTCGAACCCCTTGATCCGCTTCCAGCGTTTCTGGGCGGACTGGAGCAGCTTGAACACCATTGATAGTGTCGTGTCACGGTTGCCGCAGGAGCGGCTCCGCTTGGTTCTCAGCCTTACTGTAGCGAAGGTGGATTCAATCGGATTGGTGGTCCGCAAGTGAATCCAGTGAATCGCCGGGAAATCATAGAAGGCCAACAATTCATCCCGATCCTTCTCCAGGTTTTCCATGGCCTTGGGGTACTTGTCCCGGAACCGCCGCAGGGTGCTGTCGAACGCCTTGTGGGCGCTGTCCCGTGTCTCGGCCAGATAGATCTCGTGCAGTGCCGACTTGACCTTCGGTTGCACCGACTTGGGCAGCTTATCCAGCACGTTGGCCGTCTTGTGTACCCAGCATCGTTGGTGCCGGGTGTCCGGAAACACCTTGCTCAGGGCCTTCCAGAAGCCCAGTGCGCCGTCGCCAACAGCCAGCTTGGGCGAAGGTTCCAGGCCTCTTTCCCGTAAGTCCGTAAGCAGCTCTCGCCAGCTGGCTTCGGACTCCCGGTGGCCGTCCTCGACAGCAACCAGCTCCTTGTGACCATGTTCAGTCACGCCGATGACCACCACCAGGCAGAGCCGGTCATCCAGGCGGACATTGCTGTACACGCCGTCAGCCCACCAGTAGACGTAACGCTTCTGGCTCAGGTCTCGCCGCCGCCAGTCCTTATGCTCATCAAGCCAATTCGCCTTGAGCCGGGATACCGTGTTAGCCGACAGGCCATTGGCCTGCTCGCCGACCAGCGCGCTCAGGGCCTCCTGGAAGTCACCTGATGAGACGCCGCGCAGGTAGAGCCAGGGGATCAGTTCATCCAGACTCTGGGCACGCTTCAGGTACGGCGGCAGCAACTGACTGTTAAAGCGAATCCCGGAGCTATTGCGGTCCCTGACCTTGGGTACCTGAACCTCAACATCCCCAACGCCTGTCTGGATCGTGCGCTTGGGCAGGTGTCCATTTCGCACCACAGCACGGCGGCCATCCGGCGTCTTGACGTCCGCGTACTGCTTCAACAGGCTCTCCAACTCTGTCTCGACGGCATGTGCGATCAGGTCCCGGGCACCCTGTCGGATCAGCTCGTGCAACGGGTCGTTGCTGACTACCTCTGGTTGTGAAAGAGCGTGCAGGTTAGACTTGGACATGGCGTATCATTCCTCTGTTGGTTGTGATCTTGGCGGAGATCAACCAACAGGATACGCCACCCCTTCAACCTGCTTCCATACACCAGAAATCACCATAACTCGAAACCCAAGCCTAACTCTTCAAAATCGCCGAAAGACTCGACTCAAAAAGATACCTATCGGAAGTGGGTCTGCATCACTTGCGGCCATATCTACGATGAAGCTCTCGGAGATGAAGCCGAAGGCTTCCCTGCCGGCACTCGTTTTGAAGATATTCCAGACGATTGGTGCTGTCCGGACTGTGGTGCCACAAAAGAGGACTATGTCCTCTATGAAGACTAGTAATCCGATTGAAAATAACAACAGTCTCGTTCGGCAAGAGGTGATTTTATAATGCAGATTGCTAGTCTGGCGGAGGTTGGGGTGACCAATGTGTCAACCAGCGATACGATTGATTCAACGTTCGCGGCCCTACAGCGGGCACAACTTGCGCGTCGCGGAAGCTTTACCTTGGAGGCTCGAATAGCGCAGCTCGACCAGCTGCGGGATTCAATTAAACGCCACGAATCAAACATCATTGCGGCTTGCGCGGCGGACTTTCGAAAACCCGCTCCAGAAGTCAAATTAACTGAACTCCTGCCGGTGCTTCAGGAAATTCGACACACTAAAAAACACTTGCGTAAATGGATGCGTCCGAAGCGAGTGGCTGCATCCGTTGGTGTTCTGGGCACGAAATCTTATGTTCGGCCAGAACCAAAGGGAGTGTGCCTGATTATTGCACCGTGGAATTATCCGCTCAATCTTGCGCTCGGGCCTCTCGTCTCAGCGTTGGCTGCAGGGAACGGAGCCATCATTAAACCCTCGGAAATGACACCACATACCTCAAAGGTGATTGCCAACATTGTCGCCGAAACCTTCCCTCCCGATCTGGTTTCCGTGATTGAGGGTGATGCCGCGGTAGCGCAGAAACTGTTGGCCTTACCCTTCGACCACATATTCTTCACGGGCAGTCCTGCGGTATGTAGTGGTCAAGTGTTTTAGG
>NZ_DDOI01000021.1:0-338 GCF_002341575.1 Marinobacter sp. UBA2498
GATCTCGCGGATGGTGAAGAAGTTACCCAGGGACTTGGACATCTTTTCTTTGTTCACCCGGATGGCACCCGCGTGCATCCAGGTGTTCACAAAAGTGTGGCCAGTGGCACATTCTGACTGGGCAATCTCGTTCTCATGGTGCGGGAACAACAGATCCGGGCCACCGCCGTGAATATCGAATGTGTCGCCGAGACAGCAGGTGGACATCGCAGAGCACTCGATGTGCCAGCCAGGACGACCATCGCCCCAGGGCGACGGCCAGCTGACCTCCCCTGCCTTTGCCGCTTTCCACAACGCGAAATCTGCAGGGCTTCGCTTGGCTTCCTGAACATCCACCC
>NZ_DDOI01000021.1:418-2416 GCF_002341575.1 Marinobacter sp. UBA2498
TTGGCTTCCTGAACATCCACCCGCGCGCCCGCCAGAAGATCCTCCAGCTTTTTCTTGCTGAGCTTGCCGTAGTCATCGAAGGAATCGACCGAAAAGTAGACGTCACCATTGTCCGCTGCGTAGGCGTGGCCGCCGGCAATCAGTTTGTGGATCATCGCGATAATTTCGTCGATATACGCGGTAGCTCGGGGCTCTTCATCCGGTGACAGCACGCCGAGACGGGCTTCGTCTTCGTGCATGGCTTTGATCATCCGGTCCGTGAGNNTCGTCATAGGGCTCACCGTTTTCATCCGCACGGCGCAGGATCTTGTCGTCAATATCGGTGATATTGCGAACATAGTTCACGTCGTAACCGCGATGACGCAGGTAACGGGTAATCACATCAAAGGCTACCAGCACCCGGGCATGCCCCAGGTGGCAGTAGTCATAGACTGTCATACCGCAGACGTACATCCGGACCTTGCCAGGCTCAATTGGCCGAAACTCTTCCTTCTGTTGGGTCAGAGTATTGTAGATGCGGATCACTTGCCCCCCTTGCCCCAGGAATCCCTGAGCGTAACAGTGCGGTTGAATACCGGCCGACCGGCAGCCTCGGTATGGGCCTGATCACAGAAGAAGTAGCCTTCCCGCTCGAACTGGTATGGAAGATCCATACGGGGCGCGACAAGACTCTTTTCGACGCGCGCGCCTTTGAGAACCACCAGCGATTCCGGATTCAGGTGATCCATCAGATCGCCTTCCTTGTCACTGTCCGGCGACTCGTGGTTAAACAGGCGGTCATACAGATTGATGTCTGCCTCTACACTGTCACTCGCCGAAACCCAGTGAATCACGCCGTTCGGTTTGTAGCCCTCGGGATTGACGCCCAGGGTGTTGGGATCGTACTCACACTTGAGCTCGACAATCTGGCCACTGTCGTCACGAATCACTTCCCGGCAGGTCATCACATAGCCGCCACGGAGGCGTACTGCCTGGTCCGGGGCCAGCCGCTTCCATTTACGCGGCGGCTCCATTTCGAAATCTTCCCGGTCGATATACAGAGTCTGGGTCCAGGGCACTTCCCGCTCGCCCATATCCGGATTTTGCGGGTGCACTGGCAAGGTGAGCGTTTCGCTTTGATCCGCCGGGTAATTGGTCAGCGTGACTTTCAACGGGCGCATCACACACATGGCTCTCGGGGCCCGGGTGTTGAGGTCTTCGCGAATGGCGTGCTCAAGCATGCCCACATCCACAGTGCCGCCGGCCTTGTTCACCCCGATCATGTCGCAGAAGGTGCGGATGGACTCCGGCGTGTAGCCACGCCGGCGCATACCGGAAATGGTTGGCATACGCGGATCGTTCCAGCCATCAACTACATTCTCATCCACCAGACGCTTGAGCTTCCGCTTGGAGGTGATGGTGTAGTTCAGATTCAGCCGCGCAAACTCGATCTGGCGCGGGTGGCAGGGGCCGGAGATGTTATCCAGAACCCAGTCATACAGCGGCCGGTGGTCCTCGAATTCCAGCGTGCACAGGGAGTGGGTAATCCCCTCCAAGGCATCCGAAATGGGATGGGTGAAGTCATACATCGGGTAGATGCACCACTTGTTCCCGGTCTGGTGATGTTCGGCGTAGCGGATGCGATAAAGAATCGGATCCCGCATGTTGATGTTCGGAGAAGACATATCGATCTTGGCCCGCAGCACCAGTTCGCCGTTCTGATACTTGCCGTCCCGCATGTCGCGGAACATCTGCAAGCTCTCCTCCACGGGGCGATCCCGGTAGGGGCTGTTTCTGCCCGGCTCTTTCAGGCTGCCCCGGTACTCGGCCATTTCATCGGCCGTCAGGGCGCACACGTAGGCCTTGTCCCGGGTAATCAGTTCCTCGGCAAATTCATAAAGCGCATCAAAGTAATCCGAGGCATAAAGCACGTCCCCGGCCCACTCGTAACCAAGCCATTCCACATCCTGCTTGATGGCGTCGATGTATTCCTGGTTTTCCTTTTCCGGGTTGGTGTCG
>NZ_DDOI01000021.1:2513-2951 GCF_002341575.1 Marinobacter sp. UBA2498
TTTCCGGGTTGGTGTCGTCAAACCGAAGGTTACAGTCGCCGGAAAAGGTCTCGGCGATGCCAAAGTTCAGGCAGATCGATTTGGCGTGACCAATATGCAGGTAGCCATTGGGCTCCGGCGGGAATCGGGTGACCACCTTGCCGGTGTGCTCTCCGCTGGCGATGGCGTCTTCGATCAGGCTCTGGATAAAGTTGTGGGCTTTCTTCGACTCGGCGCTCATACAATCTCTGTTAAAAGGGGAGTGAATCTTAAACCGCGTATTATACTCACAAATCCTTTCCGGACTCATGCATAGCGGGAAAGTCTTGAGTACAATGGGGCCGTTAACGTACCTAACCTTTCTGAACAGGAAAACCTGATGATTCTGCTGAAAACCAACTACGGTGACATCAAGCTGGAACTGGACTACGACAAGGCACCGGAAACCGCCAAAAACTT
>NZ_DDOI01000021.1:3121-3659 GCF_002341575.1 Marinobacter sp. UBA2498
GAACGAAGCCGATAACGGACTGAGCAACATGCAGGGAACCATTGCCATGGCACGCACCATGGACCCGCACTCTGCCACAGCCCAGTTCTTTATTAACGTTGAGAATAACGGCTTCCTGGACCACACCGCCAAAAACGCGGAAGGCTGGGGCTACTGCGTGTTCGGCAAAGTGGCCGACGGCATGGACACGGTAAACGCGATTCGAGCAGTGCGCACCACCATGCGTGCAGGCCACCAGGATGTGCCTGCCGATGACGTGGTAATCGAAAAAGCCGAGGTTCTGGAGGACGCGTGACCACGCTGTTTATTTCAGATCTTCACCTCGAGGAATCCCGCCCGGATATTACTGAGGCATTTCTGGGCTTTCTCGACGGGAAAGCCAGTGGTGTTGATCAGCTGTATATTCTCGGTGATTTCTTTGAGGCGTGGATAGGAGATGACGAACGCACGCCGCTCCAGGAGCAGATTGCGACTGCCCTTCGAAAACTGCGGGACAGCGGCACCAGGATTTTCCTGATGCACGGCAACCGGGACTTTC
>NZ_DDOI01000117.1:0-409 GCF_002341575.1 Marinobacter sp. UBA2498
ATACACCTGCCTGGGTCTTCTGACCAAGGCGGTCCTGTTCGGCAAGCTTATCCATCCAGCTGGCGGAAATGTCTTCACCGGCCTTGCGGCGCTCTTCGCGAATCCGGTAACCCACATCGATCCCGGCCAGATCGGACATCGCAAACTGCCCCATGGGGAAGCCGAGATCGGTCAGCACCTTGTCGACCTGCTGCGGGGTGGCGCCCTCGTCCACCAGGGACATGGCTTCAGTACCACGCTTGTGGAGCATCCGGTTGCCGACAAAGCCGTAGCAGTTGCCCACCATGACCCCCACTTTCTTGATCTTCTTGGCGACCGCCATCACCGTGGCTTTTACCTCGTCGGAGGTCTTGCTGCCACGCACGTTCTCCAGCAGCTTCATCACGTTAGCCGGGCTGAAGAAGTGCAT
>NZ_DDOI01000117.1:596-743 GCF_002341575.1 Marinobacter sp. UBA2498
TCCGCTGTTCCACCTGCTCCTGTGTCAATTTGCCCTTCTTCGCGGAGTTCTCATAGTTGCGGCGGATGATGGCCAGGCCCTTGTCGAGAGCCTCCTGTTTCACTTCAACGATGGTGACCGGAATCCCCACGTTGACGAAGTTCATGG
>NZ_DDOI01000117.1:1022-2128 GCF_002341575.1 Marinobacter sp. UBA2498
CGTCACGAACCGGCGTATCCTTCGGCAGTCCCTTGACCTTGGAGACTTCACGCTCCCCAAAGAACGAATGGATCAGACCGGCGCGCTGGGGCGACTCCATGCATTCCATGAACAGTTCCCGCTCGCGCTTCATGCCTTCGTCGAAAGGCAGATTGAACGCCGCTTCCACAGCGTCGACACACTTGAACGGGGAGAAAAGACCCCGGGCCCGCTTCTTCAGCTCGTCACGGAACTGGTCGAAGACATCGCTGCCCTTGTCAGCCTCGATCTTGTCGGTGATATCGCGAACACGACGCACCGGCTTGCCTTCATCGACTACTTTCTGCGCGTAGGCCATGCCGATAGCGCGGATATTGTCGCCTTCTTCCACGGCATCGAGAATGCCCAGGGCCAGAGCATCCTTGGCACCGACAAATTCACCGGTGGTGATCATTTCCAGTGCTTTCTGAGCACCGGTCAGGCGCGGAAGCCGCTGGGTACCGCCGGCGCCGGGCAGCAGGCCCAGCTTCACTTCCGGCAGACCCACCTTGGCACTGCTCACCGCAACCCGGTAGTGACAGCTCAGAGCGGTTTCCAGACCACCACCCAGAGCCGTTCCGTGGATCGCGGCAACCAGCGGTTTGTCGCTGTTTTCAAAGGTGTTGACCAGTGTCGGCAAGGTGGGCTCCTGCATGGGCTTGCCGAATTCACGAATGTCGGCGCCGGCAATGAACGTGCGCCCTTCGCAAACCAGCAGAAGCGCCTTGGCCTCGGCATCTTTCTGGCCCTGCTCCAGGGCTGCGAGCAGACCAGAACGAACAGCCTGGCCGAGGGCGTTTACCGGCGGGTAATTCACGGTAATAACGCCGATGTTGCCTTCCCGGTTATAGCTAACGACCTCAGACATGATTTCTCCTCGCATTCTTTCTGAAATATGGTTTTAACTAGCGAAACATGCGTACGATTTAATACAAGTTCTTTGGTGGTTTCAACCACCCATTAAACTACAGGCACAAAAAAACCGCAGGGGTTCTTCTGCGGTTTCTTGGTTTGGAGTTTGTCGGGAGGTGGCGAGTAGGCCCTACAGAAACACGCTGTGAATACATCCTTGTACGCTCGGCTCCGCC
>NZ_DDOI01000117.1:2195-4247 GCF_002341575.1 Marinobacter sp. UBA2498
CGGTTTCTGTAGGGCCTACTCGCTACCTCCCTTCGTTACTTCACGGCTGTTATCAAACACCCAAAGATTCTATATCGCCTGCCAGCATGGCCAGCTGGTGGGCAATGGAACCCCGAAGCTTTTCCGCCGGCACCAGATAGGACGGCGCAGCGCAGGTCAGGGCCATGATGGTGCCATCCTGCAAGTGAATGGGCACGCCAGCAGAGTTGATGTTCCGGTCCCATTCGCCAATGGACAGGCAAAAGCCGTGCTCCTTGTAGTCCTTCATGGCCTGGTCGAGGCCCTGCTTCTTCTCTGGCCAGGCATCACCATATTTCGCGGCCATGGCGTCGTCGATCACCAGGCGGGCCTTGTCGCTGACGGCGCAGTAGTAGGCGCGGCCGGCGGAGGTACTGGCCATCGGCAGTTTCAGGCCGATATCCATGCGCAACAGGGAGGCTTCCGGTGGCAGACGGTTTTCCACGTAGATCATGTGCAACCGGTCCCGGCAGGTGAGGCCAACGGACATGTTGGTCTGGCGGGCGAACTCGTCCATGTAGGGCTTGGCCAGCTGACGCACCTTGAGATTGGACACGTAGGCATAGCCAAGCGCCAGCACCCCGGAGCTCAGCTGGTATTTCTCCAGTTGGGTGTTGTAGCTGAGGTATCCCAGCTTGGTGAGGGTATAGGTCATCCGCGACACGGTCGGCTTGGGCAATCCGGTGATACGGGCAATGTCCTGGTTTCCCAGGATGACAGGACCCTGGCTGAAGGCCCGGAGCACGTCCAGGCCGCGGGACAGGGCCTCGACAAACTTGCGGTCTTTTTCCGGCTTCACGGGCTCACCGTCAGTGGATGCCACTTTCAGTTCGGGTGAGATCTGCTTCTTTCCTGCCATAATGGGACGTCCTCCAACCGCGTCGCCCGCTCCGGTAACCGGTGTATTAATATGGTGAATAACAAAGGATTCATGATTTTAATCGCTGCAGAAATCAAGTACCAGAAAGTCTTTTCAAAATCCGCACCAAATATGAAACACTTATCAATTATGTTTCAAAATCAGAATCGCATGGCGGTATCGAATACCGACTTTCAACGTTTTCGCGGATACCTTATTCTGCATTGCAAAACAAATTAGCAGCCAATGAACCCCGTGGCGACCCCCGGAGGCAAAATGAAAATTCTATTTGTGGCAGGCGACCCCAAACCAGAACGCTGGACGGTACCGATCCTGGAGCAATTACCGGACGCCGAGGTTTATGTCTGGAACCCAAACGGCCCAGCCATCGATGCGGATTACGCCATTGTCTGGCAACCGCCCGAGGCGCTGTTCGAACGGGAAAAGCATCTCAAGGCGGTATTCAATCTCGGGGCGGGCATTGATGGCCTGCTCAAAGTGCCCAACCTGCCGGCCGACCTTCCGGTGGTGCGCCTGGAGGATGCCGGCATGTCGGCGCAGATGGCAGAGTACGTGCTGCACCAGTTGCTGGAGGCAAGCCGCGAGATGGAAACCTATCGGGAGCAGCAACGCCAGGGTATCTGGAAGATCCATCGCCCGATCAAACGCAGCGAATGGCCGGTGGGTGTCATGGGACTTGGCCACATTGGTAAGCGTGTGGCCCGCACTCTGTCCAATCTGGATTATCGGGTGAGCGGCTGGGCCCGCGGGGACCATAGCCTGGAAGGAGTCAATACCTACGCCGGTCCGGATCAGCTCGGCGACTTTCTGAAAACCACCCGGGTTCTGGTCAACACCCTGCCGCTGACTGATGAGACCCGGAACATCATCGACTATGAATTACTTAGCCAGCTCCAGCCGGGCGCCGTACTGATCAACGTTGGCCGGGGTGAACACCTGGTTGAGGAAGATCTGCTTCGGACGCTGGACGAGGGCAAACTGTTGCGCGCCTCGCTCGACGTGTTCCGGAAGGAACCGTTACCGGAGGAGCACCCATTCTGGCAACGAAAAGAAATCACCATCACCCCACATATCTCGGCCCGGACCCTGAGGGACGCCACCATTGAGCAGATCACCCGCAAGATTCGGGATCACGCCGAGGGCCGCGCCATTTC
>NZ_DDOI01000117.1:4284-6682 GCF_002341575.1 Marinobacter sp. UBA2498
ATTTCCGGCATTGTAGATACTGACCGGGGTTACTGAGCTCTGGCACCAGAACACAACGGCACCGGCCACGCCCGCTCGTCAGGCAAGGCCGGGTGCCAGCCATGCCACCAGCGCTGTCAGCACCAGCAGCACCGGGAGCGCAATCAGCACGAACAGTCCGTTCCAGCGGAACGCCACCACCCATCGTGAGATCTGCCCGAAGCGGGCCAGCAACATCACCGAGGGGCCAAAAGGCGACAGCATCATGGCGAGGGAGAAGCCGATAACCAGTGCCACGGCGACCGGCAAAAGCTCCATCCCTTCGGCCACCAACTGGGGCAGCAAACCAGCCTGAACACTCAGGACCGTGATGGGAATGATCCCGATCATGGAGAACATGGGCATCATCAGCATACCAACAACGGCGACCAGGAACACGCCGCCACCAGTGGCGACAAGGCCGGCAAGCGCATCCGCTGGAATGACAGCAGACAGGGCCACTCCCAGGATGGCAGAGGCGGCAAAAATGGCCATTTCGTTCTGCATGGCCCATACCTGGCCCACACCCTCCTTCAAAACCGGCATGAGCGCCCGCTCCTGCCAGAGCATGTAAAGCAGCGTAACGGTGGGCACCGACAACATAGCCGCCACCGACACCTTGAAACCGGTCGTCGCCACCAGGCCCGCCATCACCGTGAATACCACCAGGATCAGCGCAAGCAGGCGCCCGGTGCCCGGCAACCAGCCTTCAACGGCGATGCGCTCACTGCTGACCTTGCGGAAGCGCCGCTGTTCCAGCACCCAGCCAATCAGCACCATCAGAAGCGCCGCAACCAGACCGAATGGCAGCAGCTGTGACCAGCTGAGTTGCGGCAGTTCGCGGGTAAGAATCGCCACCGCCACACTGGTGGGCGCCACCAGCGGCACCAGGGCAAAGCCCCTGAGGGCACTGATCAGAACGCTCCGTAACCACTGCAGGCGCGACTCGCCGCTGATACCGCGCTCACGCAGTGTTTCAGAGAGGCTTCCGCACAACAGGTTCATCATGCCAAAGCTCAGAACCGTGGCTACGCCACAACTGACCAGGGCGTACTTGGGATAAAGCAGTATGGGCTTTCCACCCAGCAGCACATCGTGAATCCGGCGCAGTACCTCGAACCGGCGCACAAGGCACTGCATCAAGCCCAGGCTACCCAGAAACGCGGAATAGAAGGCCGCGTCAGACGCCGCTTTCAGCAGTTGCCCGGCGTCGAGAGATCCGCGCCAGGCGAAGCCGCCAAGCACCAGCAGGGCGATTACCAGCAGTATCCGGGCGTACCCCTGCAGGCGACCGGCCCCAGCCAAAAAGGCAGATACAAACATACCCCCCGCTACAGCACTGAGCTCGCGGCTCTCCAGGCAAATGGCCACCAGCTCGACAACCACCGCCATGGACACCAACCACTGGAGCATGCCACTCAACACGGGGGCACCTGGTCAGGCTTGAACACCGCTTGCATTTCCATAACACCCGGATTAGTCTTTCGTAAGCAAATTACAAAACTGTGTTTCGCTTAATGAAACACCGTTGACACAAAGATAGCACAGATTGGCCCCTCGCCCCTAGCGCTGGGCTTTAACTATTCGCTTTCAGGAGAGTAAACAATGGCTTCCGCACCCTGGAATGACCTGCTGGGTTTCGACGCCCAACTGGACGAAACCGAGCGCCAGGTCCAAGACAGCATCCGCAGCTTCTGTGACGAGCAACTGATGCCCGGAATCACCGAGGCCAATCGACATGAAAAGTTCGATCGCTCTATCTTCAACCAGATGGGCGAACTCGGCATGCTGGGCGCGACCCTGCCGGAAGAATACGGTGGGCCGGGGCTAAACCATGTCTGCTACGGCCTGATTGCCCGGGAAGTGGAAAGGGTTGACTCGGCCTACCGCTCCGCCCTGAGCGTTCAGTCTTCTCTGGTGATGTACCCGATCTATTCCTACGGCAAGGAAGCGATGAAAAAACGCATCCTGCCCAAACTGGCCTCCGGCGAATACGTCGGCTGCTTTGGCCTGACTGAACCTGATCACGGTTCCGATCCAGGCGGCATGGAAACCCGGGCCAAGAAAGTGGACGGAGGCTACCTGCTGAGTGGCTCCAAAACCTGGATCACCAACTCCCCGATTGCCGATGTTTGCGTAGTCTGGGCCAAACTGGACGGCAAGGTGAACGGTTTTGTGATCGAGCGCGAAGGCGCCAAAGGCCTTGACACCCCAAAGATTGAGGGCAAATTTTCCCTGCGCGCATCGGAAACCGGCTCCATCTTTATGGACGAGGTGTTCGTTCCGGAAGAGAACCACCTTGAGGTGGAGGGACTGAAAGGACCGTTCAGCTGCCTTAACAAGGCCCGTTTTGGCATCAGCTGGGGCTCGCTGGGCGCCG